>JAAYTE010000244.1 GCA_012518175.1 Gammaproteobacteria bacterium
TGTTTTTAGTGGGATTGTTAATAGCTGCTATTTTAGTGCTCGCGTGGGGCGTGAGTTTATATAACGCTTTGGTGCGCCTTAAGCATAGCGTGACTAAAGCCTGGTCCAATATTGATGTATTACTTAAGCAGCGTCACGACGAGCTGCCTAAGCTGGTGGAAACCTGCAAGCAGTATATGCAACATGAAAGAAACACCTTAGAAGCAGTCATCAGTGCCCGTAATGCCGTGTCCAGTGCGCGCGAGCAGCAAGATATGGGGGCTCTAGGTACAGCGGAAACAGGTCTGCGTTTAGGCTTGGGCAAGCTCTTTGCCCTAGCGGAAAATTACCCTGACCTTAAAGCTAACGAAAGCTTTCAGTTTTTGCAGCAACGTATTAGCGGCTTAGAAAGTGGTATTGCTGATCGCCGTGAGCTGTATAACGAGGCAGTTAATCTAAATAACGTCCGTATCGAGCAGTTTCCTGATGTGATTATTGCCCGCTACTTTAACTTTACTGCCGCGGAACTATTGCGTTTTAGTGATGCTGAAATAGCAGATGTTGATGTTAAAAGCCTGTTCGGTTAAGTCTTAGTGGATATTGTTGGGCTCAGCGTGAGCTTGGCTGCGACCAGTCTTGTCAGTCTGAGCACTGGCTGGTGGAGCATTAATAATCTCAAAAAGGCTCGCTATTTGCTGGATACCCCAACCTCTAAAGTACGCTCGGCGGCGCAAGGCTATGTGGAGTTGTACGGAGTGCTAAAAGAGGGCGAGGGCCTGCTGCGCGCGCCTTTAAGTGATGAGCAGTGTGTGTGGTGGTCATTTGCCATTGATGAGCAAGTTCATAGCGGTAAAGACAACAAGCGCTGGCAGCAAGTAGAAAAGGGCGCAAGCACTGCGCATGTGTGCCTCAGCGACGGCACTGGTGATTGCTTGATTGATCCCGCCGGTGCTCAGGTTATCCCCATGACCAAACAAGTCTGGTACGGCAGCGCGCGGCACCCACTTAAAGAGCAAATGCGTAAGAGCTTTTTGCACAGTATGCTGCGTGGGGTGAAGCGCTACCGTTACACCGAGCAGCGCTTGCATGTGAGCGAGCCTTTATATGCCATTGGTGACTTTTTTACCCGTGGTGGTGGCCATGATGCTTTTGATGTGACAGCCAGTCAGGGAGCGATCGTTCGCGAATGGAAAAGCGATTACCAAGGGTTGTTGCGCCGTTTTGATCGTGACCGTAATGGGCAATTGGATGAGCAGGAGTGGCAACGTGTGCGTGACAGTGCAAAGGCAGAGGCGCTACGTTTACACCGACTGCGCAGTGCTGAGCCGGCGCAACACTATCTGCGCAAACCGCAAGAAGGTCAGCCGTTTATTTTATCCAGCTATGGCGAAGATGATATTGCCAAGCGTTTTTATTGGCAGGCGATACTGGGTGCTGTTTTGTGTATTGCCAGTGCCTTGGGCGCTGCCTATATCATCAATACGCAGCTTTAAAAGTCAGCCGTGCGCACTAGGTGCTGGCTTTCTAAGGTGTCCATTAGGACTTGAACTTTTTGTAGCGACTCTTGGTATTCCTCGTCAATATTGGAGTCGTAAACAATCCCGCCGCCGCCCCAACAACTGATTTCACCATGGTTGGCCAGTAAGGTGCGAATGCTAATGGAGCTGTCCATTTCGCCGCGGCTATCCAGATAGAAAATAGTTCCGCAATAAATACTGCGCACGCTGGCTTCGAGCTCGGCAATGATTTGCATGGCGCGACGTTTTGGTGCACCAGTGATGGAGCCGCCGGGAAAGCTTCCCATTAGCACATCCAGTGGACTGTATTGCGGCGCTAAAGTACCGGTGACGCTGCTGACCATATGGTGCACATTGGGGTAGCTTTCTAAAGCAAATAACTCAGGTACACGAATACTGCCAGTGCTGCAATAGCGGCCAAGGTCGTTGCGCAACAGATCAACAATCATTAAGTTTTCGGCTTGATCTTTAGTGCTGGCCATCAATTCTGCAGCCAGGGCTTGGTCTTCTGTTGTGGATTGACCGCGAGCACGGGTGCCTTTAATTGGACGGCTTTCCACCTGACCCTGACGTACTTGGATAAAACGCTCAGGCGATAAGCTCAAAATTGCTTGCTGCGGATTCACACGAATAAAGCTAGCAAAGGGGGTTGGGCAGCGCTCCCGCAAGCTGCGATAGGCATGCCAAGCATCCCCCTGATAATTACTGCTAAAACGCTGGGTGTAATTGACTTGGTAACAGTCGCCAGCGGCAATGTAGTTATGGATCTGCTGCAAATCGGCGCGGTAGCGCTCAGGGCTAATGCGTGGGCGAAACTTGTCGGTTAAGTGAAATGGCGCGGTTGGCGCGGCACCGCTGGCTGGGCTACTAAATATCGCTAAGAGTTCCGTGCAGCGCGCAGTAGGTACGCTGGAGTGGCACATCAACCAGCAGCTCTGGTTTTGGTGATCAGTGATCAAGGCCCAGTCATATAAGGCAACAGTGGCGCTGGCCAAGCCTTCAATCTCGGAGCAGTGCGCAAAGTTGTTCAATTCATAGGTTAAATAGCCGATTAAACCGCCAGTAAAAGGCAGCTCCACAGGGCTGGGCGCTTGGCAGCGGCTTAGCTGCTTGAGCAGGGTCTGACAGCGTTGGCGAAAGTCTGCGAGCGACTCAGCAGCGGTTGGCGTAGCCGTGGCCAGAGGCCAAGCGCTGATGATATCAAAGCGTCCCCGTTGACTGTGCGGCTGCCCAGAGTCTAAAAGTACAGCGCCAGACTGATTGTGCAAGAGTTGGAAGTAGTCGCTGGGATCAGGTTGATAGGGCAGAGGATAAAGCTGGCAAATTGGCATAAATACAAGGTTACGCTAAGTAGGCCTGTGCTGGCGCTGCTTAGCGTAAAAGCCTCACATGTTTATTTAAGAAGGAATGCTGGCAAATAAAGTCTGGGAAAAGTGCATGCGCTCTTCCACAGTTTCAGTTTTGCCTTGGCGTTTTAATTCAGCAATGTGATCTTCCACCGCGTGCGCGCGCAGGGTTAAACCGGCGTTATTGGCGATTTGAATATTCAAACCGGGCCGAGCGTTCAGTTCTAGAATCAAAGGGCCTTGCTCTTGGTCGAGCACCATATCCACACCAATATAGCCAAGGCCGCACAGCTCATAACAGCCTGCGGCTAAGCGCATAAAGCCTTGCCAGTCTGGTAACTGTAAACCGGCCACATGGTTGCTGGTGTCTGGGTGCTTGCTGATTTTATTGTTCAGCCATGTTCCCTGTAAGGTATGCCCTGTGGCTAGGTCAACGCCAACCCCGATGGCGCCTTGGTGCAGGTTCGCTTTACCACCGGATTGACGGGTGGGTAAACGCAACATGGCCATAATGGGGTAGCCCATCAAGACAATCACACGAATATCCGGCACACCTTCGTAACTGATGCTTTTAAACAGTGGGTCAGGGGTCACGCGGTATTCAATTAGAGCACGGTCACGGGAGCCGCCTAAAGAGTAGAGTCCGGTTAGGATACTGGAAATCTGATACTCAATTTCTTCGTGGCTAATGATTTTGCCAGAGACCGTTTTATAACGGTCCTCAAAGCGGTCAGCAACCACCAAAATACCATCACCGCCAGCACCCATTGCAGGTTTAATCACAAAGTCAGTGCGCCCAGCCAAAATGCTATCGAGTTTACTGATCTCTTTTTCGGTGGAAATAATGCCGTACATTTCTGGCACGTTAATGCCAGCTTCGATAGCACGTTCTTTGGTGAGAATTTTGTCATCCACCACCGGGTACAGACTGCGCTTATTGTATTTAAGTACGTAGTCGGCATTACGGCGGTTGATGCCCATAATGCCTTTCGCACTGAGCTCGCGCCACGTTTTAATTAAACCAAACCCAAGCATGGCATCAGTCCTTTAAGAAGGCTTTGAAACGAAACAGTTCTGTTAAGCGATAGCCGCGGTAGCGACCCATTGCCAACATAAAGCCAACCATAATCAGCAGTACTGCTGGGAAGGTGAAGATAAAGTAGGCCAGTTCAGGAATGCTCATGAGGTAATGGGATAATGCCGCAGCGAACAGGGTGCCGACTGCAACTTTAAACGCATGATTACCGCCGCGCTCTTCCCAAGTGATGGAGAGACGCTCAATGGTCATGGTTAAAATCACCATTGGGAACAGCGCCACTGACAGGCCGCGCTCTAAGCCGAGCTTATGGCTGAACAAGCTGATCACTGCAATCAGTACCACGACAAAGGTTAAGACCACCGAGAGTCTTGGTAGCATCTGCAATTTAAGATGTTCTAAGTAAGAACGCAGCGATAAA
>JAAYTE010000245.1 GCA_012518175.1 Gammaproteobacteria bacterium
CACGCCCCGATCTGGCTCGAACTCAGTGCACAACCAGCATCATAATAAAAATCAATAAGCAATCAACACCCAAGCTTATAAGGGCCGCTTTACGCTTGAGGATCACTACGCTGGCTATTAGATTAACTGGGTAACTCTACCCAACCACTTATAAACATAAGGGCTAGATATGTCACTTGCTGATCAAACTATCCAGGCACGAGAAGGTGAAGAGCTGGATGCTGCGGTGATTGCGCGCTATCTCAAGCCGCACTTACCACACCTGACTGGCGAGCCGACGATTCGCCAATTTCCAGGTGGCGCGTCCAATCTGACCTATTTATTATCCTACCCCGAGCAGGATTTGGTGTTACGCCGTCCGCCTTTAGGTAAAAAAGCCAAGTCGGCGCACGATATGGGCCGCGAGTTTTTAATTCTTAATAAACTCAACGATGGTTTTCCCTATTGCCCAAAAGCCTATGTGCACTGCACTGACCCATCCATCATTGGTGATGAGTTTTACGTAATGGAGCGGGTGGAAGGCATTATTCTGCGCTCGGATATTCCCGCTGAGCTGAACTTCACTGCGGAAAAAACCAAAGCCCTGTGTGAAAGTTTTATCGACAAACTGGTGGACTTGCACCAAGTCGATTATGAAGCTTGCGGCCTAGCAGAGCTGGGTAAGCCAGAGGGCTATGTTGAGCGACAAATTAAAGGCTGGAGTGATCGCTATGAAAAAGCCCTGACTCCAGATGCGCCGCTGTGGACTGAAGTGAAAGCTTGGCTAAACGCTAAAATGCCCGCCGACCACCCAAAACCCGGCATTATCCATAACGACTACCGCTTTGATAATGTGATTTTGGATCCAGACAACCCCATGCAAATTATTGGGGTGTTGGACTGGGAAATGACCACCACTGGTGATCCTTTAATGGACCTGGGTAACAGCTTGGCGTACTGGATTGAGGCCGATGACCCTGCACCTGTGCAAATGATGCGCCGCCAGCCCAGTAATGCAGCAGGCATGCTCACCCGCCAAGAAATTGTTGACTACTACGCCAAACAAGCCGGTATTGAAATTCCTAACTTTGATTTTTACTACACTTATGGCTTGTTCCGCTTAGCCGGTATCGTCCAGCAAATCTATTACCGTTTCTATCACGGACAAACCAAAGATAAGCGTTTTGCACCCTTTGTGCAGCTCAATGCTTTGTTAGAACAGATGGCGCTTAACGTCATAAAAAAATCCACGCTATAACGCCATGTCTCTCAAGGGGTACTCTATGTCTAAAACAAAAATATTTGATCTCGATGGTAAAATCGCTTTTGTCTCCGGCGCCAGCCGTGGCATTGGTGCGGCTATTGCGCAATTACTGGCCCAACAAGGCGCTCATGTGATTGTTTCCAGCCGCCGCCTTGAAAGCTGCGAAGCCATTGTCGAAACCATTACTGCTGCTGGTGGTAAAGCCACGGCGATGGCCTGTCATATTGGTGAGATGGAGCAGATCAGCGCCGTATTTGCGCAGATTCGCGAGCAGTTTGGCCGCCTCGATATTCTAGTCAATAACGCTGCAGCCAACCCGTTCTTCGGCAACATTTTGGATACGGATCTGGGCGCATTCCAGAAAACTGTTGATGTGAATATCCGCGGTTACTTCTTTATGTCAGTGGAAGCAGGCAAGTTGATGCGCGAAAACGGCGGTGGCAGCATTATTAATGTGGCCTCAGTAAACGGTATTTCACCAGCGCAACTGCAGGGTATTTACTCGGTGACTAAAGCTGCAGTTATCAGCATGACCAAAGCCTTCGCCAAAGACTGCGCCAGCTTTGGTATTCGCTGCAACGCCCTCCTGCCCGGCTTAACGGATACTAAATTTGCTTCAGCGCTAACGTCTAACGAAGCCATTCTCAAGCATGCTCTGCAAATCATCCCGCTTAACCGCGTGGCTGACCCCAGTGAAATGGCCGGCGCTGTACTGTATCTAGCCAGCGATGCCTCAAGCTACACCACAGGTACCACACTCACCGTTGATGGTGGGATGCTGGCTTAAGTCATAGCCTTTATCTGCACAGCCCTAGTTTTAGTGTCTAGGGTTTGTGTGGATATGGTTGGCTGTTTATATCTGCGCTAGTCGTACTGCGCTGTAACTGTTCTTCCGTCGATGAACCCATCCAGGGTTCAACTCCGATACTGCGCCCGCATCGAGCCCCGGATGGACTCGTTAAGGGAAAAACCACTGCAGTACAGCTCGCACAACCCCGCAGCTAACAAAACCAGACCGCAAGCAGCCTAAGTGCACTTATTTAAGAGCGGTAAGGTAAACTCTAACCATATCAATCATCTCAGCGCTGCAGCGTCACCTCATACGCCCG
>JAAYTE010000246.1 GCA_012518175.1 Gammaproteobacteria bacterium
AAAATCACTGCATTGGCGTCACTGTTGGCCATACCTGTGCTGCTCAGTTGCTCCATGGGCATATGCTGGGCGCCGGCAATATGCTCACGGGCATACTCATCAGCACCACGAATATCGACTAGTACAGCTCCTTTGGCCAATAGCTCTTGGGCTGCTTGTGGCGTTAATACTTTGCTTGACATCAGAACCTCTCAATATAATCACTACACGACCAAATTTGGTACGCTGCGACTCTGTCTCGATGACATTAATCAGCACACCTCGGGTCAATTCACAATTAAGTATAATTTATATCGATATATTAAAATAGTCTTAAGGGATTAACGGTCAACAGCAATGCCACCCGTAGTGCACGCAAAGCTTACAACTCTCGCAGGTAAAGCTAGACCTGTATGGGCCTGCGCCCTGCCAAGGCATGGCTTAAAGTGCCACCATCGACCATTTCCAGCTCCCCGCCCAACGGCATGCCATGGGCTAAGCGCGAAATAAGCAGCTCTTGGTCCGCAAGAATTTGCGCAATATAGTGTGCAGTAGCCTCACCTTCAACAGTGGGGTTAGTGGCTAAAATGATCTCTCGGAAAGCGCCTTGATTAATACGCCCTAACAATTCTGGAATACCAATGGTTTCCGGCCCCAGCCCATCAAGCGGTGATAAATGGCCTTTTAAAACAAAGTAACGCCCGCGATAACCAGTTTGCTCAACGGCATATACATCCATCGGCCCTTGGACGATACACAGCAAGCTTTCATCACGGCGCAGATCACTGCATAAATGGCAGATTTCTTCTTCACTCAGACTGCGGCACGAGCGGCAATAGCCAATACCGTCCATAGCCTGACTCAACGCCTGCGCTAAACGTTGGCCACCACTGCGATCGCGCTCAAGTAACTGCAGCGCCATACGTTGTGCAGTCTTTTGTCCAACACCTGGCAAAATGCGAAAAGCATCGATCAACTGACGTATTAAAGGACTAAACGACATAACGTCTCAGCATAATTGAATAGTAAATAAGAGTGGTTGTGGCTTAAAGCCAAACCCTAGATCAGCAAAGCTGATCAGCCAGCAAAGACGATGCTGTGCTGATCGCTTTGTATTTGCAGGTACTAGAACGGCATTTTAAAGCCCGGTGGCAACTGCATACCATCGGTCATACCAGCCATACTTTTTTGACTGTTTTGCTCAACTTTACGCACTGCATCATTCATTGCAGCAGCAATTAAGTCTTCAAGAATCTCTTTATCTTCTTCAAGCAAGCTGTCATCAATGCTGACGCGGCGCACATCATGCCGACCGGTCATAACTACGCTGACCAAGCCTGCGCCTGATTCACCAGTCACTTCTGCATTGGCTAACTCTTCTTGCATTTTCTGCATTTTTTCTTGCATTTGTTGCGCCTGTTTCATCAGGCCAGCCATGCCACCTTTCATAATAGGTTCCTTATAACGAGTCTATGGGTTCAATACTATCGGCACTAATTGTAGCGCCAAAGGTGTCCATCAGTTGCAATACCACAGGATCAGTATGGATTGCTGTTTCTGCTTCCTGTTGGCGTTTTGCTTGCTTGCGCAGCAGCGCCAAAGCAGGTGTTTCTTCAGTTGGGGTGTGCAATTCTATTTGTAACTCTATAGGTGCACCCAAGTGTGTGTTAATTGCCTCATTGATACGTTGTAATTGCGTTTTATTAAACAGCGCACTGTGGTTGGGATCTAAATGCAGCAGCCAAACATCGGCATTTTTTTCAACTAACACAGTATTAGCCGCAATACTGTGGGTCATCCCCGCTAAATTCAACTGGGCAAATAATGTTTGCCACTCCGCTGCTTGACCGGAGGCAGGCGCTATATTGGGTTGTAAATCAACGTTATTGCCATGCAACTGCACCGGCTCATCATCACTAAAGCTCGGTAGCTCAGCATAATCTTGATAATGGCTGCTGGCTAAATATTCATCTTCATCGTCGCCTGCCTCATCGGCTAAAGCCTGACTGTAGGCATCATCATAATAGGCTGCATGCTCAGGTTGTTCGGCCTGGGCCACTGTGGCACTTTGCTGCGTTGTAGTTGCTTGTGCATCTGCTCTCGCAGTTGCGGGACGGCTGGCTGGCGCAGTTAGCGCTGGATCTTGTGCGGAACTGGCGACAGGCTGAGCAGCAACAGTTGGCGGCTCTATTGCCACGCTGTCTGGCTGCTCTTCCCAAGGGGCATGTATTTCTTCCGCTGGCGCTGCAACTGGTGCTTGATCGACTGGCACAGCATTGGGTGTTACTGGATTCTCGCTGGCGCTGGCCGACTCAGCCACCACTGTATCGACTTGCGCTTGGCTGCTGCTCGCTACAGGAGTATCAGGCAGCGCAGGCTGCTGCGCTAAACTGCGACTTGCAGTCGTTGTAGCTTGCGCCGTTGTGTTTTGCCCGTCAGCTGCTGAGTTGGCTGGCTCTGGCTGAACTAGAGTGGTGGTCGGTGGCGTGCCGGGCAAACTGGCTGGGCGAAAGGCCAACATGCGCAGCAGCACCATTTCAAAGCCGTCACGGGGATCGGGCGCCAGCGGTAAATCACGGCGACCAATCAAACCCAACTGATAATAAAACTGAACATCTTCAGCCGGAACAATAGCCGCCAATTCCAGTACCTGCTCACGATCACCCTGCCCGTTATCAATGGCATCGGGCATCAATTGAGCAATGGCAATGCGGTGCAAGGCATTGAGTATTTCTGCCAAAACCCCTGCCCAATCCGGACCATGCTCAGCTAAATGCGCCACAGCGCTCAGTGCGGCGCGGGCATCACCTGCAATTAAGGCTTTTAACACACCATAGATTTGCCCCTGATCCAGAGTCCCCAGCATGGCGCGCACATCGTCCGCCAATACACTGCCATCACCAAAGGACACCGCTTGGTCTGTGAGACTCATGGCGTCACGCATCGAGCCATCCGCCGCACGTCCGAGCAGCCACAGCGCATCATCCTCAAAGGGGATGTTTTCGCTGGTTAAAACATTTTGTAAATGGCCAACAATGGGCTCAGGGGGCATATTCTTTAAAGAGAATTGCAAACAGCGCGACAGAACCGTGGCCGGTAATTTTTGCGGGTCGGTGGTGGCCAATAAGAATTTAACGTAGGGCGGCGGCTCTTCCAGCGTCTTCAACAAAGCGTTGAAAGAACTGGTCGAAAGCATGTGCACCTCGTCAATCAGGTACACCTTATAACGCCCGCGAGTCGGCATATACTGCACGTTATCGAGCATTTCCCGGGTGTCTTCTACTTTGGTTTTACTGGCCGCATCCACTTCAATCAGATCAATAAAACGACCTTCATCAATTTCCCGGCACACCGAGCACTCACCACAAGGAGTCGAGCTGACGCCCTGCTCGCAGTTCAAGCACTTGGCCATAATCCGTGCAATGGTAGTTTTACCCACGCCGCGGGTACCGGTAAACAAATAGGCATGGTGTAAGCGTTGATGATCAAGGGCATTGATCAATGCTTTTAACACATGGGTTTGACCGACCATTTCACGAAATGAGCGAGGACGCCATTTGCGGGCTAAAACCTGATAACTCATAGCAACCGTAGACCTGCAAGAAAACAGACAGACATGCTAACGGAGCACAGCAAAAATTGCACCCGCAACACTGTCTGCGAATGGGCTTTATTTGATTAGATGAGGGATTGTAACGAATTGAGCAATTTAGGTGGCAACCGCTGCCAGCCACACCCCGGCACACAATGTCACCGCTATGGCTGCTCCCTTCCGGGCCTGACCAGGTTTACGGATAATCGTTGCGAGGGGACCGACAGGGTCGCCATAACACGAACACCAAGATTTGGTGAGCCGCTATTGTACTCATTTATCGAGAAGATACAAGCAGACCCAGATTTACGCAGCCTTTATAAGCTTCAAGAGACTGTCCTCACTGGCCAGAAGTGCTAGAATTGCTCACTCATTAGTGCGGCAGAACCTGACCCGCCGCACCCTTAACTGAGGCATTAACCGCCAGTTTTGCGGGCCTCCACACGCTAGATTCAATATTTACCCAGTACAACACAGCGGCCAACGGCACTCAGCAGCAATATCCCATTGTTTTAAAACTCGCAGTCAGCGCCGCAGCCATCATTCAAGATAACCTCGCCGAGGATTCGTTAACGTGATCACTTCAAGTCAAAACATCCAAGTCAAAGACTGGCGTAAATTACAAACAAAAAAATATCGCGTTAATACCCAGTCATTCTTAATTGAGGGTTTTCACTTGATTGAAGAAGCCTTGAACAGCGGCTGGACAATTGCCACCATCATCGTGCAAGAAGGCACAACTCTACCGAACTGGCTCACAGAGCAGAACCATCAACTGGTTAGCAAGCAAGTCTTTGCTGCCATTAGTCAAACAGAAGCCCCGCAGGGTATTGCCGCAGTGGTCAAGATGCCACAAGTCCAGCCCATTAGCGGTGATTACTTGCTCCTGATCGACCAAGTTCAAGACCCCGGCAATTTAGGAACTATGATTCGCACCGCTGACGCAGCAGGTTTCTCACAAGTGGTACTGGGTAAAGGCACAGTTGATCTATATAACGACAAAGTCATCCGCGCCTCACAGGGTTCTATTTTTCATATTCCAGTTGTCGAGGCTGACTTACTTGAGCTGATCCCCCAATTGCAGCAGCAAACCTACAGAGTGCTGGCCAGCGCCCTAGACAATGCAGTTAGCTATGCTGCTGCCAGCAACTTAAATAAAGCCGCTTTAGTCATGGGCAATGAAGGCTCGGGAATCAACCCAGGCATTCTTAAGCTTGCGGATCAGTGCATTAAAATCCCAATTTACGGCCAAGCCGAATCACTCAACGTCAGTGTTGCGGCAGGGATTTTAATGTATCAAATGCGTCAACCGGTATAGCTGAGCACAACACGCTTTCGCTCAAAGCAGGTTTAACTTGTTGTACTCTTTTTACCCGCAAAGTGGGCGCTGCGCGATTCGCAATAACCACCTTGAACCTGTTACTGTTTTAGGCACTGTTTACAAGAGGACCTGCACCATGTCGAACTCTCACCCTTATGAGCCACCTCGCGTTTGGACTTGGGACGCTGCAAGTGGCGGTGAATGGGCCAGTATCAACCGCCCCATTGCTGGCCCTACCCACGAAGCCGAATTGCCACGCGGCAAACATCCTTTACAACTGTACTCATTAGGTACACCCAACGGCCAAAAAGTCACTATCATGCTCGAAGAGCTCTTGGCTCTGGGCGAAACTGGCGCTGAATATGATGCTCACCTCATCAAGATTACTGAAGGTGATCAATTCTCTTCAGGCTTTGTTGCGGTAAACCCCAACTCAAAAATCCCTGCCCTAGTGGATACTGACACCGCTAGCCGTGTGTTTGAGAGCGGTGCAATCTTGCTCTATTTGGCCGAGAAATTTGGGCAGCTATTGCCCCAAGAGCCGGCCGCACGCACCGAAGCACTTAACTGGTTATTCTGGCTGCAAGGATCTGCGCCTTATTTGGGCGGTGGCTTTGGGCACTTTTACGCCTATGCGCCGGAAAAGTACCAATACCCCATTGATCGTTTTACCATGGAAACCAAACGTCAACTGGATGTACTTGACCGTCATTTGGCCGAGCAGCGCTATTTAGGCGGCGATGAGTATTCCATTGCCGATATCGCCACCTGGCCTTGGTACGGCAACTTAGTTCTAGGCACACTCTATGGCGCGGCGGAGTTTTTACAAGTTGACGGCTACAAAAACCTACAGCGCTGGGCCACAGAGATTTCGCAACGCCCTGCCGTACAGCGTGGCCGCATGGTGAACCGCACCTGGGGCGAGCCGGCAGAGCAACTGCATGAGCGCCACGCAGCCACAGACTTTGAGTTAAAAACCCAAGATAAAATAGCTACAACAACAGACCAATAGTTTTACTGCAGTTATTAAGCTAGCTGTCAGGCAGTGCGCCTAAACTTAGTTTTGCCAGAGTAAAACACTGGTATGCAGCAGGCTAACTGTGCTTTTATCATGCAGCTGCGCTCAAAAAGCGCACTTGATTTTATACATTGGAGGTATACATGCCGCAATCCGTAGCCTACCTCGTGGCAAAAACACTCGACCAAGCCGGTGTCAAAAATATTTGGGGCGTTACTGGTGACTCCTTAAACGGTCTTAGCGATAGCCTGTTGAAAATGGGCACAATTCGCTGGATCGGTACTCGGCACGAAGAGGTCGCCGCTTTTGCCGCTGGCGCAGAAGCGCAAATTACTGGCGAGTTAGCTGTTTGTGCTGGCTCCTGCGGGCCAGGCAACTTGCACCTAATCAACGGTTTATTTGATTGTCACCGCAGTGGCGTTCCTGTTCTAGCAATTGCTGCACACATTCCTTCCAGTGAAATTGGCAGCGGTTATTTTCAAGAAACTCACCCCCAAGAGCTGTTTCGTGAATGCAGTCATTATTGTGAGTTAGTGTCCAATCCTGAACAATTACCGCAAGCTCTAGAAGTGGCCATGCGTCAGGCAATTTTAAAGAAAGGCGTGGCGGTTATTGTCTTGCCCGGCGATATTGCTTTACGCCCTGCCGCAGAAAATGCCGCATCAGCTTGGCACACACCACTGCCGCCTAAAGTTATTCCGCAAGACAGTGAGCTAGAAGCCTTTAAAGAAATTTTAGCCAAGGGTAAGCGCATCACCTTACTTTGCGGCAGTGGCTGTGAAGGCGCTCACGACGAATTAATGCAATTTGCAGAAAAACTGAAAGCACCGATAGTGCATGCCCTGCGCGGTAAAGAGCACGTAGAGTGGGATAACCCTTTTGATGTGGGTATGACTGGTTTGATTGGTTTTTCTTCTGGTTATCACGCCATGATGAATGCCGACACACTGGTCATGCTGGGTACGCGTTTCCCATATCGAGCGTTTTACCCTAAAGATGCCACCATTGTGCAAGTTGATATCAACCCCGCGAGTATGGGTTCGCATTGCTCGATCCATTTGCCGCTACAAGGTGATGTTAAATCAACCTTACAGGCGCTGCTGCCTAAGTTAGAAACGCGCACTGAGCGCAAATTCCTTGATCAAGCGCTTGGGCATTACCAGCAAGCACGCAAAGGCCTTGATGATTTAGCTAAGCCCAGCAAAGACGATCAACCCATTCACCCACAATACCTCGCTCAGCAAATCAGCGAATTGGCCAGCGAGGATGCCATCTTCACCTGCGACGTAGGCACCCCAACAGTCTGGGCGGCACGCTACTTGAAGATGAATGGTAAGCGCCGCCTACTTGGCTCCTTTAACCACGGTTCAATGGCTAACGCTATGCCGCAAGCAATGGGCGCAAAAGCCAGTCAGCCTGAGCGCCAAGTCATTGCCATGTGCGGTGACGGCGGCTTTAGCATGTTAATGGGCGATATTTTAACCTTAGTGCAGCACAAGCTACCGATTAAAATCGTGATTTTTAACAACAGTGTGCTGGGCTTTGTAGCCATGGAGATGAAAGCCGGTGGCTACCTCACAGACGGTACAGAGCTGCAAAATCCTAATTTTGCTGCTATTGCTGAGGCGGCAGGCATTAAAGGCATCCGTGTCGAGAAGTCTTCTGAGTTAAACACTGCTCTAGCTGAAGCCTTAGCCCACGACGGCCCTGTCATTGTTGATGTGGTGACTGCAACGCAAGAGTTAGTCATGCCACCTACAGTGCAACTACAGCAAGCCAAAGGCTTTAGTTTGTATATGCTGCGCGCAATTATGAACGGCCGTGGCGATGAAGTGGTTGAGCTCGCGAAGACCAACTGGTTGCGCTAAAGCTTAACTGACTCAACCTCTGACCTTGCAAGCGATGCTCTACACGGGCATTGCTTGCAGGACCTTACAGACGGCTAGCTGCTTTTCTCGGCGAGCTGCTGATGTAACGCAATACGGCTTTGCGCCCAATCACGCCAAGCGGCAATTTGCTGCTGATCAGCCCCCGCTTGCTCCGCCCGCTTTAGTGCTTGTAAACCGGCATCCCAGCGACTCTGCTGAATTTCTAATTGAGCCAGACTCAACCAATGCTGACCTTTACCGCTTTGTTGCGCCAGCTCTGCGTACTGCTGTGCAGCAGCCTGGTATTCACGGGCTTGCCAGTGCAACTGCGCCAGCCGCTCTTGACTGCTAAGGCTTGTAGGCAATATGCCGTGTTGCAGCATGCCAGCCAATAAACGCGCCGCTTGCCAAGGTTGCTCAGACGCTGCAGCCAAGGCAATGAGTCGATCCAAGTCTGCTGCTTGGAAAGTAATGCCTTTGCTGTAAGCAGTGCGCAGAGTGGCTAAAGCTTGTGCGTAATTGCCCGCCATTTGCTGCAGGGCCGCCAATTGTTGCCAAGCTCTGAGCTGATTAGGATTGCGCTGCAAAATGCGCTTCTGCCATTGCTGCGCCGCGGCGTAATGCTTCACTTCAGCATTAGCTGCCACCATAAACTGCAACCAGCTTTCACTGATAGTGCTTTTACCTTGCAAGTAACGCTCAGCCAAAGGTAAAGCCTTATCCAAGCGACCCAAGTTCTGCCAAGCTTGAATTTGTAGCTCTAGGATTTCATCCGTTACGGCAACACCTTGTAAATAGGCATGCACGTGCTGATAGTTTTTTAGGCTAAAACTAAGTTTCGCTAAATTAAGCCGATCTTCCGCAACTTGCTCAGGGGTTAACTGGTCACTGCGCAGTGCTTGCTCCAGCATGTTCAGGGCCTGTTGGGTATTGCCCTGTGCCCAAGCTAAATAGCCGGCACTGCGCCACAGCAATGCTTGCTCTAGACTTTCAGGCTTTGCCGTTACTGATTTTAATGCCTGCTCAGCTTGCGCAAAGTTGCCTGACTGCTGCGCAGCTTGTGCGGTTTGTAAGGCTCGAAACACTTCTGGAGCAATGCTTTGAGCAAAACTGGCCTGAGCCGTTAAAGCGCACAAAGTTAAGCCAAAGAGTAAGCGTCGCATGCTAGCGCCCCCCTTTATCAAGTTTAAACTCAAGCTTTTTTACCGCCTCACGGGCAACTAAACGGCCACCCTCATTGCGTGGAGCAAAGCGCCAGCGTACTGCAGCACGGCGTGCTTCACGATCAAAAATATTTGCCGGTGATGATTCCAGCACCCGCACATTCTCAACCTTACCCTCTGTGGTAATGGTAAAAGCCAACTTAACGTAACCCTCAATACCGCGGCGACGTGCGTTATTGGGGTAAACCGGTAAAACCTCATTAAGAGGAATCACCTCAGCGTCGTTACTCGGCGGGCTGGCCGCACTTGCTGCTGCAGCAGATGCCGGAGGCGCAGCGGGTGCCGCCGCAGTTGCAGCTTGCGCAGTAACACCTTGTAAGCTTGGAGCCGCCGCCGCAGCAATACTGACATTACTGCTTATTTGTGGCACAGCTAAATCCAGCGCAGCTATTTGCGGCGTAACCGGTGGCTGCGGTGCCTGTTGCGCTGGCGGTGTTTCCGGTTGCGGCTCTGGCGGTTTATCGGGCATTTTTTGCCGTGAACGACTGGGATCGCTCGATTCCTGCTGTTGTTTGGGCGCAAAGTAGCCCATTTTTAATGCAGGCTCAGTGGTTTTGCTTTTTGGTGGGAAAATCATTACCAGCATCAAAACAAAACTGCCAAAGACAATGGCTATGGCTGCTAAAAAAGACCACAACCAACGCATTAATGAGCCTCCGTCGAGGCTGCCAAGACCACATCAGGCACGCCAGCTAAGCGGGCTTGATCCATCACTTTAACCACTAAACCGGTACGCGCATCTTGATCGGCCTGCACCACAACCACACCCTCGGGCTGCTCCTGGCGCATCCGCTCAACATGTGCACGGACACTGCGCACATCCACAACCTGCTTATCCAGCCAAACCTGCCCGTCAGCGGTCACGGCAATTAAAATATTGCCAGTGTCTTGTGCTGCTGCAGTCTCAGCTTGCGGGCGATTGACTTCAACCCCAGATTCTTTAATAAAAGAGCTGGTCACAATAAAGAAGATCAACATAATAAACACCACATCCAGCATGGGCGTTAGATCAATGCCGGGCTCTTCTTCTACTTGCTGACTGTAACGACGCATTCTCATCGTCTATTCCTTATTCATGACGCAATTGATCGGCGAGCTGACCAATTGCTCGCCGAGCATTACGCTCTAGACGGGCCAAACTAAATAAACCACCAATGGCTAAAACCATGCCAGCTAATGTGGGCAATGTGGCCTGCCAAACCCCACCAGCCATGGCCCGCGGATTACCGCTACCACTGACAGCCAGCACTTCAAACACGGCAACCATGCCGGTTACAGTACCCAGCAAGCCCAGCAGCGGAAACATCGCGACTAAAGTACGGGTGACGGATAATGGGGTAATTAATTGCTCTCGGGCTTGTGCTAACCAGGCGGCACGCACGGCATGGGGCCAACGCGCATGCGTTCCGGCATCCACACACAGCTCCCGCCAAGCCTCACGACGCTCTTGCGCCCAGCGCGGAAAATGGCGGCGAGTGTACCAAAACCGCTCTAACACCAACGTCCAAAACAGTACACACAGTGCAGCTAAAAGCCACATCACCGTACCACCTGCCCCCATCAGGTCCAGTAAGGCATGGCTGCTGTCAACCAACCAAAACCAGATCTCCTGTCCGCTACTCACTGCGCTTATCACCTGACATATGCAGCGCTAACAAACCGACACACTGTTGCTCCAATAATTGCACAACCCCTTTACTGCGGGCACTGAGTACGCTGTGTAAAAACAATAAAGGAATGGCGACCACCAAGCCTTCCACCGTAGTCACCAAAGCTTGGGAAATACCGTCAGCCATTAAGCGCGAATCACCGCCGCCACTTTGGGTAATTGCCTGGAACGTAATAATCATGCCGGTCACCGTACCCAGTAGCCCTAACAGAGGCGCAACTGCAGCCAACAGCTTGAGTAAACCCTGCCCTTTTTCCAGTTGTGGCACTTCCTGCATGACAGCCTCATCAAGTTTTAGCTCGAGGGTTTCTAGATCTGCCAACTGTGGGTTTGGCCCCAAGACACTTAATACTCGACCCAAGGGGTTGTCTGTAGTGGGTTGCGACAGATTGCGCATTTGCACGCGCACACTGCGCACTACACGCATCAAGCCCAGCAAGCGCCACGCCGCTAAGAGAAAACCAAACACCCCTAAAGCCACAATCACCCAGCCCACTAAACCGCCTTGGCGCAAGCGATCCAGCAACGAAGGCTGGCGTTGCAATTGCTCAATCAAAGAACCGCGGGTTGGATCAATGGGGATTACGCCTAGAGCATCAGTACTGGCTGCCCATTCACTGACCTGATTGAAACCTGATGGTTGTTTAGGCAAAGCTCGCAAAGCACTCTCCCCTTCACTGAAGGTTAAAAAAGCGTGTGCATTGTATGCTGAGAATGGCCCAACTCGGACGACCTCCTGCTGGCTGCGTTGCCCATCAGCGGCAACCACAGGCACAGTGACACGCTGGACTTGTCCAGTTGCCGTCATGTCTTCTAAAACCGTCAGCCAAAAATTTTCTACCTGTTGGGCGCTGGGTAACGCCCGACCTTTCGCCAATTGCTCAAGCTGCTCAAGGCGCTGCGGGAATTGCACATTCAGTAAGCTGCTGCGCCACTGCCCAGCCAGATCACCGGCACTTTGCCGCACCACAGTGAAGAGTTCACCTAAGTCTCCCACTTGCTGCTTTAACAGCTCTTCTTGATCAGCCAGCTCTTGCTCGTTGGCAGTAAAAGTGGATTTCAGTGCTGCGGCACGGGATTCTTGCTGCTGTAACGCCTGCTTGGCTTGCGCGAGCAGTTGCGCCTGCTGGTCCCGTGATTGCAAAAAGCGTTGTTCACGTTCCTGCATAAGCTGTTCTTCAGTGGTTTTCTCACCACGAATCCGCTCCAGTAACTGCTCAGGGCTTAATGTCTCTGCCTGCAGCGTTGCACTGAGTAACAACGCACAGAACATTGCGACTAGGCGCTTCATGGCTGCACCTCCAAAACCAGAGTCTTAACTGGCAACTCTAACCAGTCCGCTGTTTTTTGCTGGCGGGCAATGGCAATGGCTTTTTGCAAGGGACGGCGCACACTGTTATCGAGTGTCTCCCATTGCTGCGCCTGTGCATTCCAGTAGCCACTTTCATGACCATCGGGAGTCTGGTAATAGAGCATGACTCGGCCCACACGCAAAAACTCGACACTGCGCTGCGCCTCATCCACGCCCAACTCGCCGCGCCACGCTTCTAGGCTGTAGCCGTAATCGCTTTCAATTTGGTAAGCCTCAAGAATCCGCCGATATTTTTCTGCCATACTGACATCAGCACGTGGCAACAATGCTTGTAAAGCACTTAAACGATCAGCACGTTCAACCGGTAAAAACGGTACATCAGCGGCAATAAACTCAGCCAGCACCTCAACCATGCGTCGCATTTGCGGCATCACCGCAGCTTCAGTTTCTTGTAACTGTTCTAATTGCTGCTGATAACTTTGTAATTCTTGATGCTGCGCGGCAATCAGCTCGCTGACTTGCTCATTGTAGCCTTCTAGCGCTTTAGCCTTAGCAACAGTGGTAATGTATTCTTCTAACATTGCTTGGCTGGCGTCATCGAGTTGCTCAATGCGTTTTTGCGAACTTTGCGCGGTTTGACTGAGCCTTTCACTTTCGCTCAACGACTGCTCTAAGGTCGTGGCGTTAATAATTGGACTCACCACTGCACAACAAAAAAGCAGTGAGCGCAAAGCTGGAACTTGCATGAATACGGATTCCTTGATTTAGACATCTCATTAATGGTAATCATTATCATCTTGCGAGATTGATAAATCAAGCAAGCATAAGCATTTTAAATAGTATTAAATCGTACTGACTGAGATAAACGCTCTCACGCATGCAACGCTGAGGGCTATACAGCGCTATAGAATACGTAGTTTAAATGCGTTTTAACCCTACACAATGCCCCTGCAGGACAACATGTCGCACCAGCACCTCGCACCTTTATGCGAGCATTGAGACACATTTGTATTGCTCGGCAATTCACCCGCATCTTTTTATAGGCTCGATTTAATCCGTGGACAATATGACTGATCAACCCGAGAAAGAGCTTAAGCGCACCTTACGCCAACAGTTAAAGCAGATTATCGCCCCCGAAGCTAAACGCTTACACCTGGCGTTGATATTTGCCGTGTTAGGCGCGCTGCTTTTTATCGGGCAAAGCTGGTTACTGGCACAGCTTTTTGTCGGCTTACTTAATAATTCACAATCCAGCACAGCCTTAACCGCAGCCTTTGGCACGCCTTACGCCATCGCCCTCGTCTTGTGCTTTATTTTACGGCCCCTTGCACAGTACACCCGCGAGCGCCTGTCACAAACTGCCAGCCTCAATGCCCGCAAATCACTGCGTAAGCGCTTACTCGGCACACTAGCTAGCCTGGGCCCTGAGCGACAAACCCTTGGCGCTGATGGCGCTCTGAGCACGCAATTATTGGAGCAGGTGGATGCTTTGGATGGCTATATCAGCCGCTATTACGTACAGCTGTACTTGGTTTTAATCACACCACTTTTGATCAGTATTGCCGCCTTTTACTACAGCCCACTCGCGGCAATATTAATGCTGATGACTGCGCCGCTCGTGCCGATCTTTATGATCTTGGTGGGCGGCGCAGCCAGTCGCAGCAGCCAGCAGCAAATGGCGGCAATGAGCCAGTTGAGCAGCCGCTTTTTAGATTGGGTACGAGGCATGCCCACCCTGCAGCATTTACAAGCCACCGCACAAGCGCAAGATGATGTTGATCGCTCCGCCTCACAATACCGCGACTCAACCATGAAAGTCCTGCGTCTAGCCTTTCTCTCTGGGGCTGTCTTGGAGTTATTTTCATCCTTAGCCATTGCCTTGGTTGCCCTATATTTGGGTTTAGGTTTGCTTGGGGTGTTACCTTGGGCGAAGGGTGTGATTCCAGTGCCTTATGCTGGGGCGTTATTTATTTTACTGCTGGCGCCTGAGTTTTACGCGCCGCTGCGCCAACTGGGCAGTGACTACCACGCCAAAGCCGAAGCCGAAGGCGCAATTGAAGAATTATTGCCGCTGCTCGAACAGCACACTTGGCAACACCCAGGGCAGCAAGCTTTACAACTCAGCGCAGCACCAGCCCTAACTTTTAGTAACCTCAGCATCACCGCACACAATAAACGCCTGCGCTTGCCCAGTATTGACCTGCAGGTGGCTGCCGCTGAGCGTATTGGCCTGCATGGCGAAAGTGGTAGTGGCAAATCCAGTTTGCTTCTGGCTCTACTCGGCTTTTTACCTTACAGCGGACGCATTGCGGTAAACCAGCACTCTCTACTGGATGTATTACGCAGCGACTGGCATCGCCAACTCGGCTACTTAGCACAGCAACCGCACTTTAAACGCGGCAGTTTAGCGGATAATCTACGCCTCGCCGATCCAGCAGCCAGCGAGCAACAGATGCTTGCGGTATTAGCTGATGTGGATTTATTAACCTTGGTAGAAAAACTTCCACAAGGTCTAAATACAGCATTGGGCGAACGTGGCTTAGGCTTATCCGGTGGGCAACTCAGCCGTTTAGCCATTGCTCAGCTTTTACTGCGTGATGCACACATTTGGCTGTTGGACGAACCCACTGCACACCTTGACCCTGAAACCAGCGCCACGATTCACGCCCTCCTAGAAAAGCTCAGCGTCGGTAAAACCTTAATTTTAGTCAGCCACCAATGGCAAGGCTTGCAATGGCTGGATCGCCACCTTGATCTACAAGCACTGCACACGCCACAGGAGCAGTCATAATGTTAAAACCCATCCGCTTACGCCGTCTTTTACGCAGCCGCCAAGCCAGCTGGAACTTAGCCTTACTGCTGGGCGCACTCACTTTATTTTCAGCCATTGCTTTGTTGGCTACTTCCGGCTGGTTTATTACCGCCTCAGCCATTGCTGGCTTAGCGCTCGCCAGTTCTTTTAGTTTCGACTACTTCCGTCCCGCAGCCTTAATTCGTTTATTTGCCATTGTCCGTACTGCTGGACGTTATGGCGAACGCCTCGCCTCACACCACGCCACCTTATCTTTGCTGAAAGACTTACGCAGCCAAGTGTTTCGTGCCCTCACTTTACGCACCACACCAATCAATCAAGAGAGCACCGGCTCGGCAGCAACCATGCACCGCTTAGTTGCTGATATTGATCGTCTTGACCGCTTCCCTCTGCAGTTTTTAGCACCATGGATTTGGGCCAGTGTCATTGTGTTGGCCTACCTCAGTTTCGCTTACTGGTTACTACCACAGCTGGCCTATGCTTCTGCCATAGGTTTGTGCATGGCTTGGCTGTTAGTGCCATGCTTAGGCTTCTGGCGTGGACGCAAGCTGGCCTTGACTGATGTACAGGCTGCCGAATTACGCCGTGAGCATTTCCTTGAGTCGCTCTCTTTATTAACCTCATTGACGTTATGGCAAAGCTGGCCGCAACAACAGCGCGACACCTTGAGCAGTGACGAGCACTACCAAGCCCAAGAATTGCAACAACAGCAATTGATTAGCGTATTAAGTTTATTGCAGCAACTGGCTTTAGCTGTAAGTCTAGGCGCGTTGCTGTGGGTGGGTGCCCCTGCTGTCTCTGCCAGCCTAATCAGCGTACCTTGGCTGCTGGCCGCCGCCCTTGCATTACTGGGTATCCACGAAGCCTTAGTACCCTTAGCTGGTAGCTTTATAGGTTTAGGTCAAAGCCAAGCTGCCCGTGATCGCATCAACCAGTTGATGCAGTTAGATACACTGCCCTCTGCAAGCGCCCAGCAAAGCACTGACAAACCATACCCAAGCACTCCACTGCAACTACAAACCCAGAATCTCAGTGCACGTATTCCAGGCGCGCTGAACGGCCCAGAAAACATCAATATTGATTTATCCAGCGGCGATATTCTGCTTATTACTGGTGCCTCTGGCATCGGTAAAACCACCTTGCTCAAGGTGCTGGCTAACACTCTGGAGAACACCAGCGGCAACTACCTAATTAATCAACGCCCTGCCGCACAATGGCAACTGGATCAATGCATTGGTTATCTACCGCAGCAACTGGATATTTTTGATAGCAGCTTAGCCAGCAACTTACGCCTTGCCGATCCGCACGCCACAGACGAGCAATTGTGGCAAGTTTTAGCGGATGTAGCGCTGGCAGACTGGGCCAAACAACAAAGCGGATTGGAGACTGCCTTAGGCGAATACGGAGCACAAATTTCCGGCGGACAAGCACGGCGCATTGCTTTAGCACGGTTACTGTTGGCAAAACGGCCCATATTATTACTCGATGAACCTTTTGCTGGGCTGGATAGTGCTAGCAGCTATCAAGTTCTAGCCGCTTTACAGCGGCGTCAAGCACAAGGTTTATTGATTATTGTCAGCCACCACGTGCTGGATATTCCTGGAGCGCAGCGTTTGCACATTGGCTGATTGTTAAGCAAAACCACAAAAGCTGTCAGAGCATTAAAACATGCTCGACTGCTCTGGTTCATCTGCAAGCGAACTGTTTACTTGTAATGCTGTCTCTTTAGCTCGCAACACCCGTGCTTTACGCTGCTGGCATAAATACACCACATGACGCTTATCGGCCTCACTGAGTTTGAGCCAATACAAACGCTCATCGCGGGAGCGAAAACAGCCTTTACAATAACCTCTGTTGTTCGCTTCACACACACCAATACAGGGACTGGGTATTTCAAAAAACTCTAATTGCTGCATAATACACGGCCCTTTAAAACACGCTCATCGAATCAAACTAAAAACATGAGGGGTCAATTGGCTACTATTTAACCGCTCCAACCAAGCCTACTGGCAAATTGCTTCAAACCCAAAAAAGCAAGCTTAATTTATTTTAAAACCACTTGATTTCTTGCAAGCGCAAGGGCTGCGCGGCGTATCACATAGCCAGTCATCTGATTCTGATAAACCGCAGATTGTGTGGGTTGATATAATAGCTCCTTTACCCTATATTGCGCTCCATACCGAACCCAAACACTATATAGTGTGTTTTCCACAGAAAACTGCACTACCTTAGCGCTTGCTGAAATTCAAGCCATAGAGCGCTAAAACACCAAAAGGATCTCATTATGACAGACTTTAAAGCCATTAAAGTAACCAAGCGCGATGGTCGCCAGGAACCGATCGATTTGGACAAAATCCATCGCGTGCTTGATTGGGCTGCGATGGGTTTAAAGAATGTTTCTGTATCGCAAGTTGAACTCAAGTCGCATATCCAGTTTTACAATGGCATCAACACCAAAGATATCCATGAAACCATCATCAAGTCTGCGGCAGATTTAATCTCGCAGGACACACCGGACTATCAGTACCTGGCAGCACGCTTAGCAATTTTCCACTTACGCAAAATTGCTTATGGTGAGTTTGAACCACCGCATCTGTTTGACCATGTTACTAAACTGACCAATGAAGAACGCTACGACAGCCATATTTTACGTGACTATGATAAAGCTGAGTTTGATGAGCTCAACGACTACATTGATCACGGCCGTGATATGTCATTTTCCTACGCTGCGGTTAAGCAGCTGGAAGGCAAGTACTTAGTCCAAAACCGCGTGACCAAAGAAGTGTATGAGAGCCCGCAAATGCTCTACATCTTAATTGGTATGTGCCTGTTTGCTGACTATCCAAAAGACACGCGCCTGAACTATATCAAGCGCTTTTACGATGCCATTTCACTGTTTAAAATTTCCTTACCCACACCAATCATGGCCGGTGTGCGCACCCCTTCTCGTCAGTTCAGTTCCTGCGTATTGATTGAGTGTGGTGACAGCTTAGATTCCATCAGCGCCACTACTTCAGCCATTGTTAAATATGTCTCATTGCGTGCTGGTATCGGTATTAACGCTGGTCGCATTCGCGCGGTTGGTAGCCCCATCCGTGGCGGTGAAGCACAGCACACCGGCTGCATTCCATTCTTCAAACTGTTCCAAGCTGCAGTTAAATCCTGCTCGCAAGGTGGTGTGCGTGGCGGTGCAGCGACATTGTTCTACCCAATGTGGCACTTAGAAGTGGAATCGCTGCTGGTCTTGAAGAACAACCGTGGTGTTGAAGAGAACCGTGTGCGCCACATGGACTATGGTGTGCAGCTGAATAAGTTGATGTATCAGCGCTTGATTCAAGGCGGCAATATCACTTTATTCTCGCCCCATGAAGTACCTGGCTTATACGAAGCGTTCTTTGCTGACCAAGCAGAGTTCGAGCGCCTCTATGTGCAGTACGAGCAAGATGAAAGTATTCGTAAGCGCACTTTACCAGCGGTGGAGTTGTTCTCCCTGATGATGCAAGAGCGTGCTAGCACTGGCCGTATTTACATTCAGAACGTTGACCACTGCAATACTCACAGCCCATTTGACCCTGCAGTGGCACCGATTCGCCAGTCCAACCTGTGCTTAGAAATCGCCTTGCCAACCAGCCCGCTAGAAAACATCAACGACGCTGACAAAGAAATTGCCTTATGCACCTTATCGGCCTTTAACCTGGGTGCGATTGACAGTCTTGATGAGCTGGAAGAATTATCTGACCTCGTGGTACGGGCACTGGATTCGCTATTGACCTACCAAGACTATCCCATTGAAGCGGCACGCAACGCCACGATGAAGCGCCGAACTTTAGGTGTGGGTGTAATTAACTATGCTTACTACCTAGCCAAAAATGGCTTGAAGTACTCAGATGGCTCAGCCAATGCCCTGACCCACCGCACCTTTGAAGCTATTCAGTACTACTTGCTCAAAGCGTCTAACAATCTATCCAAAGAGTTTGGTCCTTGCACCGCATTTGATGAGACCACCTATGCTCAGGGTATCCTGCCAATTGATACCTATAAAAAGGATTTGGATGCGATTTGTAATGAACCGCTGCATTTAGACTGGGAAACCTTACGCGCTGATATTGTTAAGCATGGTTTACGTAACTCAACCTTGTCCTCATTGATGCCGTCGGAAACCTCTAGCCAGATTTCTAACGCCACTAACGGCATTGAACCTCCCCGCGGTTTAGTGACCATTAAGCAATCTAAAGACGGTATTCTTAAGCAAGTTGTTCCAGGCTATGACGAGTTTAAAGACAACTATGAATTGCTCTGGAACATGCCCAACAACGAAGGTTACTTACACTTGGTTGGCATTATGCAGAAGTTCGTTGACCAAGCTATTTCTGCCAACACCAACTACGACCCACAGCGCTTTGACGGCGGCCGCGTACCTATGCAGCAACTGCTCAAAGACTTATTGACGGCGTACAAATTTGGTCTGAAAACTCTGTACTACCAAAACACGCGTGATGGCGCTGATGATAGCCAAAGCGATATGGAAGATGATTGCGCTGGTGGCGCCTGCAAGATTTAAGGGTGAATGTTTATGAAATACAGCACTTTCTCACTAGTTGATAACGACCAGCTCAAAGAACCCATGTTCTTTGGGCAGCCGGTTAACGTGGCACGTTACGACCAACAAAAATATCCAATTTTTGAAAAGTTGATTGAAAAACAACTGTCGTTTTTCTGGCGTCCAGAAGAAGTGGATGTGTCTCAAGACCGCACTGACTATCGTAATTTGCCTGATCATGAAAAGCATATTTTCATCAGCAACTTGAAGTATCAGACGCTACTGGACTCCATTCAAGGCCGCAGCCCAAACGTGGCGTTTTTGCCCATCGTATCAATTCCAGAACTAGAAACTTGGATTGAAACTTGGTCATTCTCGGAAACCATTCACTCGCGCTCCTACACCCATATTATTCGTAATATCGTTAATGATCCTGCAGTGGTGTTTGACGACATTATGCGTAACCAGCACATCATTGAGCGCGCGGGTGATATTTCTAAGTATTACGATGATTTGATTCACTACAGCATGCTCTACAGCAAATGCGGCCCTGGCACCCATACGCTCAACGGCAAAACCTATGAAATAGACTTGTTTGAACTCAAGCGCAAGCTGTACCTGTGCATGATGAGTGTGAACGTGCTCGAAGCCATTCGTTTCTATGTCAGCTTTGCTTGTTCGTTTGCCTTTGCTGAACGCCGCCTAATGGAAGGTAACGCAAAAATCATTCGTCTGATTGCCCGTGATGAAGCCTTGCACATGACCGGCACCCAGCACATTTTAAATATCATGCAAGACGGTCATGACGACCCGCAAATGGCTGAGGTTGCTCGCTCCTGCTACGAAGAAAGTGTGGAAATCTTCAGACATGCCGCGCAGCAAGAAAAAGAATGGGCCGCATACCTATTTAAAGATGGGTCGATGATTGGTTTAAACCAAGGCATTCTCAATCAGTACATTGAGTACATCACCAACCTGCGGATGCACGCGGTGGGCCTTGAGCCAATCTTTAGCAATGCTTCGCACAACCCCATCCCTTGGATTAACGCATGGCTGGTGTCTGATAACGTCCAAGTTGCGCCACAAGAAGTTGAGGTCAGTTCATACTTGGTTGGTCAGATCAACTCTGCAGTCTCCGCGGAAGATTTAGGCGATTTTGAGCTTTAAATGGACACACGTATACAAATCATCACTGAAGATTTAATTTTCAAACTTGATGAATCTGAAACCTTGCTTGAAGGCTTAGAGCGCACCGGTCATCAGGTGGAATACCAGTGCCGCAGCGGTTACTGTGGCGCTTGCCGCGTGACTCTACGCTCAGGGAGTGTTGACTACATCAACACTCCACTGGCCTACCTGCGCCAAGACGAAATCCTCCCCTGCTGCTGCCGCGCGCTTGAGCCGCTGGTGGTGAAGGTGAGTCTGAAGAGTAAGTTCAGCGCGTGATCTTCAATATAGCAGGGGAACACATTGCCCCATGAAAGATACGCCTAAATATGATGCGCCCGCCTCTGAAACTGAATACCAACCAAAATCTGGTAATGCAGTTCTCAGGAATACGTTAGGTATTACCGAACCTACCGAGATGAATGATGTTGAGTCTGAGCTTTTATTAAAGCTGTATGAGAAAATCTTTATTCAAGGTGCTGATATTGAGCAACTGCAAGTAGATACCATTCTTAGCTGGCATAACCAATGGTTAGCAAATATCTACCCCGCATGGGCAGGTAAGCTGCGATCAACAAATATAAGCAAAGATGGATTTACTTTTGCGTCGGCGAATCAATTAGAAAAGTTACTGACTACTTTCAGTGGTGCTTTTTTAGCTGAGTTTGAATCGTTACCATCAATGCCTCGCCAAAGTATTGTTGATTTCTTAGCCAAGTCTCATGTGGAATTTATTCTAATCCATCCCTTTCGAGAGGGTAATGGCAGAATATCGAGACTTTTAATCGACGTAATGGCTGAAAAAGCTGGATATGGTGTTTTAGATTATAAACTTTGGGATGAACATAAAGAGTTTTATATTCGTTCAATCCAGGCAGGAGTAAATGGCGATTATCAATATATGGCCAGACTCATAGATGATATTCTGCCTGTTGACTAGAGCGCCAATGAAAGAGTCTGGTATTTTTTACGGTTTTCTTTTAACTTTTTTTCCACAATTTTTGTGGGGATGCCTGTTTCAATAGCTGTTGAGCTGGCTACTGAGCGGTAAATCATATCGAGGGTGACTTTTTTACTTTCTTCGCGCTTATTCATTAAGAACTCCAGATCGTATCGTTCAGAATAATGACACAATTTTAGCATAAAAAACACATCGGTGCCCGTGAGTCACAGCACTGCTCATTAAGATTTAAAAAACCGCTACTATAGGGCATACAAACCCAATGAACACAGTAAACCGTCGCTTTTCCGTTGCCCCGATGATGGACTGGACCACTCCTGAATGCCGCTACTTTTTGCGGCTGATTTCTAAGCGTGCGCTGCTCTATACCGAGATGGTGACTACCGGTGCGATTCTCTATGGCGATAGCGCGCGTTTTTTGCGCCATGACCAATCTGAGCATCCCCTTGCATTGCAATTAGGCGGCAGCAATCCGGCAGATTTAGCGACTTGTACTAAGATGGCAGCAGCGGCAGGTTTTGATGAAGTGAATCTCAATGTTGGCTGCCCCAGTGACCGTGTGCAAAACAACATGATCGGTGCCTGCTTAATGGCGCACCCACAGTTGGTCGCTGATTGCGTCAGGCAGATGCAGGATGGCGTCGACATTCCAGTTACGGTCAAACACCGCATTGGTATCAATGGCCGTGACAGCTATGCCCAGCTGTGTGATTTTGTCGGTACGGTACGTGATGCCGGCTGCACCAGCTTTACTGTGCACGCGCGGATTGCCATTTTGGAAGGCTTATCTCCGAAAGAAAACCGCGATATTCCACCGCTGCGCTACGACATTGCGGCGCAACTTAAAACGGATTTTCCAGACTTAGAAATCATTCTCAATGGCGGCATTAAAACCCTTGAGCAATGCACCGAGCACTTACAAACCTTTGATGGCGTGATGCTCGGTCGTGAGGCTTACCATAATCCCTGGCTGCTTCGTAACGTTGACCATCAACTGTTTGGTGATGCGCAGCGCGAGATTTCTCGTACAGAAGTTCTGCAGCAACTGCGCCCTTACCTACTCCAATATATGGAGCAAGGCGGCAAAGCAACCCATGTTACACGGCATATTTTAGGTCTAGCGCAAGGCTTCCCAGGCGCGCGACGTTTTCGTCAGCTCTTATCTGCGGACATCTATAAAACAGACGACCCTATTCAGATCTTTGACCAAGCTGTAATCGGCCTTGAGGGCCGCTAATCACTTTAAAACAATTGCATCTAATTAAACTCTCGGCTATGTTCTGTGCACCTTTTTATGCCTAAATTATAGCGACGGCCATGACCTCAAAACTCGAACAACTTAAACGTTACACTACTGTGGTTGCCGATACCGGTGACCTCGACGCCATTTCCCGCTTGCAGCCGGTAGATGCCACAACCAACCCATCATTATTGCTAAAAGCAGCTACTTTTCCACGTTACGCACGCATGATGGCGCAAATTCAACAAGAGTTTCATGGCAACCCTGAGGCCGCCTGCGAGCAATTTGCAGTTGCTGTGGGCAAAGAAATTTTATCGCACATTCCAGGTCGCATCTCTACCGAAGTGGATGCCCGCCTATCCTTTGATGAGCAAGCCACCTACGAATCAGCCTTGCGCCTAATTGACCGTTACGAATTGCTTGGAATTGATCGCCAGCGGGTGTTAATTAAAATTGCCGCAACTTGGGAAGGGATTCAAGCCGCACGACGCTTAGAAAAACTTAACATCCAAACTAACCTCACTTTGCTTTTTTCATTTGCTCAGGCGGCTGCTTGTGCTGATGCTGGGGTTTACTTGATCTCGCCTTTTGTTGGCCGTATTTATGACTGGTATAAAAAGTCGCACAACCGTGACTACACTGGGTTTGAAGACCCCGGCGTACAATCAGTATCGCGTATTTATCGCTACTACAAAGGCAACAACTACCAAACCGTAGTCATGGGTGCGAGTTTTCGTAATCTAGGGCAAATTGAAGCCTTAGCCGGTTGCGACCGCCTCACCATTAGCCCCGAACTACTAGAGCAGCTCAGTAATACACAAGGACCTTTAGAGCGTCACCTGCATACCGACAACCCACCTGTCGAGCGCAGCTTTATTGACGAACAAAGTTTCCGTTGGGCGCACAATGAAGATGCCATGGCAACTGAAAAGCTGGCCGAAGGGATTCGTGCATTCGCCCACGATCAAGAAAAACTAGAAAAGCTGTTTCGCTAAAAACTGTTAGGGCTGCAATAAGAGGTGTTGCCGGTGCGAGGCCTGCTAGGTGATAGCCAATGCGGGCCTGCTAGGCGATAATTTTTGCCATTTGCGGGCCCGCGCTCCCAGAGCTCCCAGAGCACCAAGCAGCAGATTGCCAACGCATCCAAGTTGGGGATTACGCGCTGGAGCTTTCTAAAGCACTGACCAAGTCGCGAAACTCATCGCGATTGGACTGATTTAAACTCATTAAAATACGATGCGCCTCT
>JAAYTE010000247.1 GCA_012518175.1 Gammaproteobacteria bacterium
AGCACAGCTGCATGCGGTCGAACTACTTGGCGGCTGGCCCGGCGCGCTCTTGGCACAACAACTGCTGCGCCACAAAACCAAAAAAACCTCATACCAAGTGGTGTTTTGGCTGATCGTACTGATGCATCAAATCTACTGGTTGGATCAGTTAGGCTTCAGCGGGCAGCTGTTATCACAACTGCTAAATAGCTTTTAAAGATTCAGCCCTAAACTGGCACAAGCAATAAAGCTCTTACAGTTCACGCACCCAAAACAGCTCATGCTTACGCACTGCTTTACGCAAAAACTCATTCTCACCGGTTTTCGGCCAACGGCGACCGGTCAGCAGCTGCTGAATACTGCGACGCAAACGTCTTTTCAACGGCATGGGTGGCTGCAAATCATGCTGCATCAACAACGCCATGGCTTTGTCCAACTGCTGCTGCTCGCTTAGAACGTAGCTAAATAGCTCATCTGCGGGCAGATCAACCATGGCTGGCGGCAAGGCCACACCAGTATTGGCATCCCCCATGGGCCAGCGGTCATTGTCGTGCAAATGGTTGGCATATAAAAATAAACGCTTGGGTCGCCAGTCACTTTGCTCCAACGCCTGAAAGAAAGCCTGTGTTGTAGCAATATGATCAGCATGCGGATCAATCTCTGGGTGCGGCATCACCACCACATCCGGTTTAAAGTGCATTAGACATCCAGCTAAATCAGCCACTAGGTTGTGCCAAGTGGGCTGGCCGGTGCTATCGCCAGGCAACTGCAGACTATTGTGTTGACGCGCTCTACGGATATCAGATTCACCTGACTCTTTCGAAGCAAAAGGCGTATCTGCTTGCTTGGCCATTTCCGGCAACTGCATGCAGTAATACCCCAACTGCACACAACTGGCCTGCGGCACCCCACCCCACAATGGAATCGCCATGCTGTCCCAAGTACGCAAACGCCCTTTTAATTGCGCGGCTTGTTCTTTAGGCAAACCTAAGCGCTGATAATATCCAGCCTCAATTTCGCCTTGAGTCAGCGTAACAATACTGACGTTATCAGCACTGCTGTATAAACCAAAGGCTGCCAATTCCGCATCATCCGCATGGGGGGCAAGAATCATAATGTTTTCATTCACTGGGCTGGGCTGATCAAACACATACAACTCTGCATCGGCAGCGACACTGCAAAAGCGCCCTTGCACTGACAGCCCTTCAGCTATTAACGCTTCTACCTGCCCAGTTAAATTAAGATAACGCACACCTTGTGCACCGCGCTCAAAGGTTTGCTGATCAGTGCCGACTTGGACACTGGGATCAAACCAGCGCCCTAACCAATTACTTTTAATCTGCACCTTAGCAATGACAGTGGCTGACGGCGCAATCGAGCCAGCCGCAAGCTGCCAGCGTCCATTTACAATGCGCAAACCCATAGGCTCAACCGCCTCTGGGAAGCGGTATTGATAATCATCTTGCGGCGAGTAAAACAAGTGATCGGCAAACCACGCCTCATGGGCAATCCAGAGGACCAGCAAGGTCAGTGGCAACAGCCAAAGCGGCCCGAGCAACCCAAGGACTAGCAGTCCAAGAAAAATTAACAGCAAGGTTATCCGCTTGTTACGCCGATGCTGCCTCAGTAACTGTTGCTTACGTACTGACATTAGGACACCTCATACACAGCAACTCGGTTGCACCAGCGGTCCTTATATTCACGGTCGGCGCGACCAAACGAATAACGCAGCGGTTTATTTAACTCACGCGCGTGTTGCCATTCACTTTGTGTATTTACAAAGCTCAAAACACTCCCAGGGCTGAGAGAATTGTAATCGGTATCAACCCCACCATTGATGTACTCAAGGCTGATCCATTCGGGCGCCTCAACTCGGTACAACACTTGAAAAGCCACAGGCACATCATTGATGGTAATAAAACTGCCCGTCATAAACTCTCTTAACAGGCTAAATACTTCAGCGAGATACTCTTTACCGGGTACAGCAAAATCCCAACGCTTTTCAAACAAGCTGGTGTACATCTGCGCTTGCTCAGCGGCTGATAAAGTACTCACAGGTACAATCACGCCGCCCTGCTCTTCTAATAAGCGCTGCTCTCGGCGTTGGTTATAACGAAACTTTTTACTGTATTGCTCAGGCTCTCGGGCTAAAGCTAAACCTTCCTTCTGCTCTGTGAGCGTCGAAATACGCTGCGCATGGAGTTCAGATACATAGCGGGCCTGATGCCGTAGAGCGATGTTGCTGTTCGGTGCTTGCGGTAGAATAATCTCAGCGTTGCCCAAATCAAATACACCGCGCTTTTTCTGCCGCTTGAGCACATCTTTTGCCAAGGCAATATGACGCCCCCAAGTCGGCAC
>JAAYTE010000248.1 GCA_012518175.1 Gammaproteobacteria bacterium
CGTTTACGTTCAAAACGGGCTAGCAGCATCGCAGCACGGTAACGCATGGATGTTTTAAAGTAGTTTGATCCCGACAAAATAGCACCCTGCATACTGCAGCTGTGCTGCATGAGATAGGCTAACGCTATATAGCTTCCCATGCTGTGCCCTAAGAGGAAAATGGGTGTATGCGGATAGCTGGCGCGGATATGGTGATTGAGACAGCTGAGGTCGTGAACAATTAAGTCCCAACCCTGTGCATCGGCAAAATAGCCTAAGGTGCCCTGCGCAGCCGTGCGGCCATGGCCACGTTGATCCAACGCAAACACCGATACACCCGCTGCGGCCAATTCACTCGCAAAACGTGCATAACGTTGACTGTGCTCGGCCATACCATGGGCAATCATCACTATGGCCCGCGGCTGCTCTGCACTGGCCCAGTGATTGACATAAAGTTCGGTTGCATCATTAGTGGTTAACCAGAATGCCTTATGCTGCATGAAGGTTTCCTCCTAAAAGATAGCGTGCTGTCATTGTAGTGCCTATCGAATAAATTAGGGAGCTATGTCTGTAGTGAGCAGCAAAACCAGAACTAAAAACAAACTTTAGTCCAAAGCATGACCAAGAAGCCTACTTTTGTGCTGGTCGCGTATTTATAAAACTGCTAACCTCCAATGGTTTCTATGACACAAAAGCTGCAAAGCTAAAAATAATCTTTAATAACAAGCCTTTAGTGAAATGATTGACAAGAGCACGCAATTCAGTGACTTTTAAACATGGTATCGTATAGCACAATAAACATTTCTCAGAATATTTGAGGCGTGAACTGGGCTGCCCCTGCTTTGCGTTTATGAGTTATTTATAGTGTGTTTTTGTTAAACACTTTCAATAAGGCAAAAATGAGCTGTTGCTTAGGAGTTGACTTGCATGAATGAAAACTTCTGGAAGGACAAATACCCTGAAGGTCTTCCCACCGAAATCAACCCTGATCAATACCCGAATATTCAAGCGGTATTGAAAGAGTCCTGCCAGCGTTTTGCTGACAAACCTGCATTCACCAATCTGGGCAAAACGCTCACCTATGGCGATATTTACAGGCTATCTGGGGACTTTGCTGCATGGTTGCAAAATTATACAGACCTACAACCCGGTGACCGTATCGCGGTACAACTGCCTAACCTGTTGCAGTACCCAGTCGTGGTCTTTGGAGCGATCCGTGCCGGCTTGGTGGTAGTCAATACCAACCCGCTGTACACCACGCGCGAAATGGAGCACCAGTTCAATGACTCTGGCGCTAAAGCTCTGGTCTGTTTAGCGAACATGGGCCACTTGGCCGAAGCTGTAGTGCCAAACACCGGTGTTAAAACTGTTATTGTCACTGAAGTTGCAGACTTTCTGCCGCCACTCAAACGTTTACTCGTTAACAGTGTGGTCAAGTACGTTAAAAAGATGGTACCGGCTTTCCACATCCCGAATGCCTTAAAGCTTAATGATGTTTTGGCCCTCGGCAGTAAAAAAGCCGCTCGTAATGCCAATCCAGACGCTGAAGACATGGCTGTACTGCAGTATACCGGCGGCACTACTGGGGTTGCCAAAGGCGCCATGCTGACTCACCGCAACTTGATTGCCAACATGCTGCAAGCGCAAGCGATGATGGCTTCAAATCTGGACGAAGGCAGCGAAACCATTGTTGCACCTTTACCGCTCTATCATATTTATGCATTTACCTTTCACTGCATGGCGATGATGATTACCGGTAACAACAACTTGCTCATCACCAATCCACGTGATTTACCGAGCATGATTAAAGACCTAAGAAAGCATAAATTCACTGGTTTTGTTGGGCTTAATACGCTTTTTGTCGCCCTATGCAACGATGTGAATTTCCGCAATCTAGACTTCTCACCGTTGAAGATGACTATCTCTGGCGGTATGGCACTGCAAGTTTCCGCAGCTGAGCGTTGGACTCAGATCACTGGTGCGCAAATTTGCGAAGGTTTCGGCATGACTGAAACCAGCCCTGTGGCGACGGTCAACCCAATTCAAAAAATCCAACTGGGCACCATTGGTATTCCTGTCGCGTCAACGTTATGCAAAATCATTGACGAAGATGGCAACGAGTTACCCATCGGCGAAACTGGCGAGCTTTGCGTTAAGGGCCCGCAGGTGATGAAAGGCTACTGGCAGCGCGAAGAAGACACTAAAGAAGTCTTGGATGCTGCTGGTTGGTTACGCACAGGTGATATCGCTTTAATTCAGGAAGATGGTTATATCCGCATTGTTGACCGCAAGAAGGATATGATTCTGGTCTCTGGTTTTAACGTTTATCCAAATGAGATTGAGGAAGTTCTGGCCACCCTGCCGAGTGTTTTACAATGTGCTGCCATTGGTATCCCCGACGAGAAAACCGGCGAAGCCATTAAGGTGTTTATTGTCGTGCGTCCTGGTGAGAGCCTGACTAAAGAGCAGGTTATTGCTCACATGCGCAGTAACTTGACCGGTTATAAAGTTGCTCGCCACGTGGAGTTCCGCGATGAGCTTCCAACCACTAACGTGGGTAAAATTTTGCGTCGTTCTTTGCGTGACGAAGAATTGAAAAAAATCGCCGCAGCCGCCAGCTAAGCTTTATCGGCGCACGCATAGCTATTAACCCAGTAACAGCTGCGCCACTGTCGCGCTACGCAATAAAAAGGCCTCTTCTTCGAGGCCTTTTTTAATGATTTACAACTCCTACTTTTCTTAGCCGCGCGCTTTTCTTAGCCCCGCGGATGATGTTCGCTATGAATAGCCTGCAACCGTGCTCGCGCCACATGAGTGTAAATTTGTGTGGTGGATAAATCGCTGTGACCCAGCAGCATCTGCACCACTCGCAAATCAGCGCCATGATTTAACAGGTGTGTCGCAAAGGCATGGCGCAAGGTGTGAGGCGACAATGGTTTGCTAATACCCGCCACTTGCGCGTGCCGTTTAATGCGATGCCAAAAGGTTTGTCGGGTCATCTGCTGACCACGTTGACTGGGAAATAAAGCGTCAGTTGCCCCAGCGCTAAGCAGTTCAGCGCGGCCTTCTTTTAAATAAAGCGTGAGCCAGTCTAAGGCCGTCTCGCCCATGGGCACTAGGCGCTCTTTAGACCCCTTCCCCATGATCCGTATCACCCCTTGCCGAGTGTTAAGTTGATCCAAGGTTAAGCTGACCAACTCTGTCACTCGCAAGCCGCAGGCATAAAGAACTTCGAGCATGCAGCGATCACGCAAACCTAAAGCCTCTTCAACATCAGGTGCCGCCAGCAGCGCCTCAACATCTGCCTCAGATAAGGTATCTGGTAATGAGCGACCAATCTGTGGCAGCTCGACCTGCAGGGTTGGGTTTTCAGTGATGCTGCCTTCTTCGAGCAAATATTGGTAAAACCCACGCGCCCCAGATAAAAAACGTGCGCTAGAACGCGCTTTATAGCCTGCAGCTAAGCGCCAGCTCAAATACTCAAGCAAGGTCTCGCGCCGTACCTGTTCTAAGCGTTGTTCGCGCAGTAAGAGCCATTGGGCAAACTGTTCTAGATCGCTGCGGTAAGCCATCCGCGTATTCTCAGACAGCCCGCGCTGCAACCACGCTGCATCCAAAAAACGCGTCAACGCTGCTAAATCAGGCTGCGGAGGAGTCGTCATGTTAAAAGCACCTTAATTCTCACAAATCATATCACAAGCCGTAGCATACAGAAGACTCGAACCGAGCGAGCTGTAGGCGAGCAACATTATCCTCAACGGGTCTTCCTGACCCGATTCGGGCGCGCACCATCCATGGCGCGCTTACCACGGCACCCGCACGGCACTCGTTGATCATCGGTATGCTCTGCCAGTCCGCTAACAATACAAAGCTATAAAGCCAGAGCTTAGAGCTCTGAATCTCCAGCGTAAAACATAGACATAGACATAGACAAAAAATCCTCAGAATCAGACGAGCCCTATATCATTCATGCTAATCGCGCCGCTGATCAATGAGTGCTGCGGAGTTGATGTGGTAAGCGTAGCCAAGGATGGCGCAGCGCCGGAGTTGAACCCCGGATGGGTTCATCGACGGATAAACAGCAACTCCGCAGCACGGCATACATCGCACTCCCCACTCTCCTGTTAACACCAATCAAAAGCCCCCGCGCACTGCGCCATAAAACTTATACCCCAGAAACAACAAAGCAGCCCGTAGGCTGCCTTGTTTTGAAGCATTGGACGAATTAACGTGCCAATTTTTCTTTAATACGTGCTGCACGACCAGAAAGGGCACGCAAGTAGTACAGTTTCGCTTTACGAACATCACCACGACGCTTAACAGTAATACTGTCAACCAGTGGGCTGTAAGTTTGGAACGTACGCTCAACGCCTACGCCGCTAGAAATTTTACGAACAGTGAATGCACTGTTAACGCCACGGTTACGCTTACCGATTACAACACCTTCATAGGCCTGTAAACGCTGGCGATCACCCTCGCGTACTTTAACTTGAACAATAACAGTATCACCCGCTGCGAATGCAGGGATCTCTTTGCTCATTTGTTCAGCTTCAAGCTGAAGAATAATTTTGTTCGTCATGCTGTGCTCCTGAAGGCAAATCCTTATGATTTACCATCGATACGTTAATTAACTATCGTTCTGTTGGGCAAAATACTCATCCAACAGCATTTTCTCTTCTCCAGAAAGCGAGCGGCTATCCAGAAGATCAGCGCGACGCTCTGCAGTACGCCCCAAGGCTTGCTGCAATCGCCAGCGCCGGATATGTTCATGGTTGCCACTAAGTAGCACCTCAGGAACATCTTTGCCTGCATACCTAACCGGTCGCGTGTAATGCGGGCAGTCGAGAAGACCATCGCTAAATGAATCCTCTTGCGCAGAATCTGCATGGTTTAATGCCCCAGGCAGCAAGCGCGTTACAGCATCAATCAACACCATTGCCGGCAGCTCACCGCCAGACAACACATAATCGCCAATTGACCACTCTTCATCGACGTAGGTTTCAATAAAACGCTCGTCAATGCCTTCATAGCGACCCGCAATCAGAATTAAACTATCCTGCTTTGCTAACTCGCTGACCGCGGCTTGTTGAAGCTGACGGCCTTGCGGCGACAGGTAAATAACCTTAGCCGGCCCTCCAATGGATTGCTTCGCCGCAGCTAATGCATCCTCAAGAGGCTTGATCTTCATCACCATGCCTGGACCACCACCGAAAGGACGGTCATCCACTGTTTGGTGTCGATCTTCAGTAAAACTACGGGGATTCCAGCAATTAAGCTCTAACAACCCTTGTTTTACCGCACGACTGGTAATGCCATACTCGGTAATCGCAGCAAACATCTCAGGAAAGAGACTGATAACTTCAACGCGCAAAGCATTTACTCATTAAAAATCTGCATCCCATTCGACATGCATCTCGCCTGCTGTCAAATCCACCGACTGCACACACTGCTCCGTATAAGGAAGCAACCGCTCCTGATCATCAAAGCTGCCAGCACAAGGCTTAACAACCAGAACATCATTGGCGCCAGTCTCTAATAAATGGTCAACAATCCCAAACAAATGCTGGTCTTGATTGATCACCTTTAAACCTTCAAGTTGATGCCAGTAAAACTCACCATCTGCTAACTCAGGTAACTCACTGCGATACACGCAAATCTCATAGTTAGTCAATGTTCGTGCAATTTCACGATCATCCAAACCTTCGATTTTTGCCACAAGTGACTTGCCTTGCAAACGGCCGCTGGCCAACTTAACTTGCTTAATATCCTCACCTCGGCGCAATTGCCAAACGGGGTAATCAAGCAGATTTTCCATCGACTCAGTAAAAGAATGCACTTTTACTTCACCGCGCACACCATGCACAGCACCAATTTTGCCGAGAACGACTAAATCATCTGTGGTTGGTTGCGTTTTACTCATAACCAATTAAGCAGTTGCTTCAGTAGTCGTAACTTCTGCAGCAGCTTTATTTAGCAGCTGTGCAACACGCTCTGAAGGCTGTGCACCCTGGCTTAACCAGTAAGTAGCGCGCTCTTGGTTGACCGACAAGCGAACTTCACCACCAGTCGCAACTGGGTTGAAAAAACCAATACGCTCAATGAAACGACCATCACGAGCATTGCGGCTGTTAGCCACAGTCAGATGGTAGAACGGGCGCTTTTTAGAGCCACCACGAGCCAGACGAATAGTTACCATTAAACTTACTTCCTATTATGTGTATTACAACAAAACGAACCATAGAACATACATGGCCCGAAAGGCCGCATATTCTAAAGATTATCTACCACTTTGCATAGGCCTATTTTGCCTGCCTAAGCTGCTGTTACATCCGGGGCAGCTTTCCAGCTCCCGGTATCATCCCGCCAAGGCCGCGCATCATCTTACTCATGCCGCCTTTGCTGGTGAATTTCTTCATCATTTTTTGCATTTGCTTGTGCTGTTTAATTAAGCGCCCAACGTCCTGCACTTGCGTACCTGAACCCATTGCAATGCGGCGACGGCGCGAACCGCTGATAATTTCTGGCTCGCGGCGCTCAGCGGGCGTCATGGAATTAATAATGGACTCCATCTGCTTAAACTGCTTTTCTGCCGCGCCTTGCTGGGCACCGCCCATCTGCGCTAAGTTTACACCACCCATGTTGGGCATTTTTTCTAACAGACCACCCATGCCGCCCATTTTGCTCATTTGTTGCAGCTGATCACGGAAGTCTTCTAAGTCAAAGCCCTTACCTTTTTTCAGCTTTTTGGTAAGTTTTTCTGCTTTTTCTTTATCAATAGTTTGTTCGGCTTGCTCAATCAAGCTCAGAACATCACCCATACCAAGAATGCGCGAGGCAATACGATCAGGGTGGAAAGGGTCCAGGGCGTCGGATTTTTCCCCCATACCCAAGAACTTAATTGGTTTGCCGGTAATAGCGCGCACTGACAAGGCCGCACCACCACGGGCATCACCATCGACCTTAGTCAGCACCACACCGGTTAATGGCAAGGCATCATTAAAAGCTTTCGCAGTGTTAGCCGCATCTTGCCCCGTCATGGCATCAACCACAAACAGCGTCTCAATCGGATTGATCGCCCCATGCAGCTCGCTAATTTCTGCCATCATTTCATTATCAATGGCTAAACGACCGGCAGTATCCACCAGCACCACATCAATAAATTTCAGCTTAGCCTCGGCAATGGCCGCTCGAGCAATGTCTTGTGGCTTTTGGCTAATGTCTGACGGGAAAAAAGTTACGCCAACTTCATTGGCTAAAGTTTCCAGCTGCTTAATGGCGGCTGGGCGGTAAATATCCGCGGAGACCACCATTACTGTTTTCTTTTTGCGCTCTTTTAAGAAACGCGCCAGCTTACCAACAGTGGTGGTTTTACCCGCCCCCTGTAAACCAGCCATTAAGATCACTGCAGGTGGCGCAGCATTGAGAGCCAAATCTTCGTTGGCCTCGCCCATTAAGCTTTCCAGCTCAGCCTGAACAATTTTAATAAAAGCTTGGCCCGGCGACAGACTGCGTGAGACTTCCACACCTACCGCGCGATCACGCACAGCATTAACAAAGTCTTTCACCACCGGCAAGGCTACGTCAGCTTCAAGCAGCGCCATGCGCACTTCACGTAAAGTGTCTTTGATATTGTCTTCGCTCAGGCGCGCTTTACCGGTGACATGGCGTAGCGTCTGCGCAAGGCGATCGGAGAGATTGTCGAACATACAAAGTCCTCAACATGGGGTGCAGCAACAGTGCGCCAGTGACATTTAACCCTTAGAGATTATAAACTGCTGCAAGGCGATTGTTACAATAAACGTTAGAGTATAACCGATCCTGCGCCACTCGACAGCGTCTACAGTTCAATTATCATTTTCTTTAGGATTACCTATGCCTTGTGCTATACCCCCGCTGTTACTGGCTTCCAGCTCAAGCTATCGACGAGCGTTACTGGCACGCTTGCAACTGCCATTTGTGTGGCACAGTCCAGATATCGACGAGTCCGCGCTGCCCAACGAAACACCACAGGCCCTAGTGCGACGTTTAGCTTTAGCCAAAGCACGAGCCCTCGTTACCGATTACCCTGAGCATATTATTATTGGCTCTGATCAAGTGGCGGTACTGGACGGGCGCATCATTGGCAAACCACACACGGCCGCAGGTGCAACCCAACAATTGCAAGCAGCCAGTGGGCGCAGCCTGACTTTTCTAACCGGACTGGCAGTGCTGGATACTCGCCAAAGCAATTCTGTTGTAGCAGAACAAGCCGACTGCATCCCCTTTACAGTGCACTTTCGCACCCTCAGTGACGCACAAATCCAGCGTTACATAGCCTTAGAGCAACCCTTTGATTGCGCCGGTAGTTTTAAGTCGGAAGGTTTAGGCGTGAGCTTATTTCAAGCAACCGAAGGCAGTGACGCTACCAGTCTAGTCGGCTTACCGCTGATTCGCCTGTGTGACATGCTCAATGCCTGTGGCGTTGCCGTACCATAAACTCTTTATGCCATGCACAAGCTATAAGCTTCACCCGAGAGAAAATTTATAGTCGGCGGGTTTTTTGCTTAAGAATATAAGCAGTGACGCAAATGGCGCTGATCAGCATAAAGACGCGCACCCAAGCTAAGGGCACAATCCACATGGAGAAGCTGATGCTGGCCCACATTAAACCCAACGCCCAAATTTTGCCTTTCAGCGGGATGCCCTGACCTTCTAAATAGTCGCGAATCCACGGCCCAAGCTTAGGATGCAGCACCAACCACAAATAAAAACGTTTAGAGCTGCGGGCAAAACAAGCCGCAGCTAACAGAAGAAAAGGCGTGGTGGGCAGCACAGGCAAAAAAATACCAATCACGCCCAAGGCAACACTTAAACAACCACAGGCAAACAACACATAACGCAATGCGCGACTGCGTGCCTGATGCTGCTGTGGCTCAAGCATTGCCGTCCAACTGTTTATCAGTGACGCGGCTTGAGCAGCACTGGCTTCTCATCTGGCGCTTGGCACAGCAAGAATAGAGCCGTTAAAACTTCCGGAATCTGCTCAACCATGCTGTCGACCAAATCATAGTCTTTGGCAATTTCAGCAAAATCCGGCTGCTCATCAAATAAGCCAGAAGCCACCATGATCGGCAACAACAACTCACTGACTTCGTCTTCTGCATCTTCAAACCAGACTTCTTCGCGTAAGAAAATGCCTTCCATAAAGCCAACACACCAAGCGCGCAAGTCAGAATCATCTGGATTGTCACCCAAATCCAGCTCACACGGCAGAGCCATATCATCATCACTGGCTAACTGGCGCTCAATCTGCGCTTTGAGCTGTAATAAGCCCGCAACAATATCGGCCTCTTCATCGGCATCACGGTAATGCGGTGGCTCAGAAAACAGAACGGCTATCCATTCCTCCGCCGGTACAGCTTCAGGACAAATCGATAAAGCAGTTAAATAGCCATGGGTGGCAATATAATCAAGCGCCTCGTCATGCAGTTCGTCAGCATCGAGGAAAGCTTGCAGGCGGGTCATTTGCTCAGCGAGGGACATGCGTGATTACCATAAAAAATAGAATTGAGCCCTGATTGTAGTCCAGCTCAACCAGAACAGCTAGGGATTGCCAGCATGTAAACCTGCTCTAACGCTAAAGATTCAGCCCCAGGCTAATTTACGCGTATAATGACCAGCTTGATTTGGAGAATGGCATGCAAGATCAGGCGTTACAGACGCTAAAAAGTGTTTTTGGCTATGATGCGTTTCGCGGGCAACAGTCAGCCATCATTGAGCGCATTTGTGCAGGCAATGATGCACTCGTGCTGATGCCCACAGGCGGCGGTAAATCCTTGTGCTATCAACTACCAGCAGTTCTGCTCGATGGCTTAACTGTGGTGGTATCACCACTGATCGCCTTAATGCAGGATCAAGTCGCGAGCTTAGAAGAGCTTGGCGTTGCCGCTGCAGCACTGAACTCATCACTGAGTCATGATGAGCAGCGTGAAATTGCCGAGCGATTACGCCGCAACGAAATCAAATTACTTTACTTGGCCCCAGAGCGCTTGGTACAGCCACGCATGCTGGCGTTTTTGCAACACTTACCCATTCGCTTATTTGCCATTGACGAGGCGCACTGTGTTTCGCAGTGGGGCCATGACTTTCGCCCAGAGTATTTACAGTTGGGGCAACTGGCGGAATTATTCCCCAATGTGCCGCGCATTGCTTTAACCGCCACTGCCGACACCCGTACGCGCGAAGAAATCATTACCCGCCTGCATTTGCAAAGCGCAGAATGTTTTCTCTCAAGCTTTGATCGGCCGAATATTTTTTATCGCATCACCCCTAAAGACAATCCGCGCAAACAGCTACTGGATTTCTTGGCACAACGTAAAGGGGATGCAGGGATCGTTTATTGTTTATCGCGTAAGAGTGTCGAATCCACTGCTGAATTTCTTAGTAGCAAAGGCTTTCCAGCCCTGCCCTACCATGCGGGTCTAGACAATAACCTGCGCGCCTTCCACCAAAAGCGTTTCCTCAATGAGGAAGGTTTAATTATGGTGGCTACCATTGCTTTTGGCATGGGCATTGATAAATCTAACGTGCGCTTTGTCGCCCACTTGGACCTACCTAAATCTTTAGAAGCCTACTACCAAGAAACCGGCCGCGCCGGACGTGACGGCCTACCTGCTGATGCGTGGATGGTGTATGGCTTGCAAGATGTACTGATGCTCAAGCAGATGCTCGCCAACTCAGAAGGTGACGAGCGGCACAAGCGCGTTGAGCAACACAAACTAGAAGCAATGCTGGCTCTTTGCGAAGAAACCCGTTGCCGCCGCCAGGCTTTACTGGCCTACTTTGATGAAGACATGCCGGAGCCTTGCGGTCACTGTGATAACTGCATTGATACCATTGAAACCTGGGACGCTACTGAAGCTGCGCGCCAAGCCTTATCGGCAATTCACCGCACCGGTCAGCGCTATGGGGTTGGTTATTTATCAGATGTGCTACAGGGCCGTGAAAATGATCGTGTGCGTGCTCTAGGCCATCAACATTTAAGCGTATTTGGGATCGGCAAAACCCTCAATGACCATCAGTGGCGCTCGCTGTTTCGACAGCTGGTGGCGCGCAACCTGATTGATGTGGATGTGGAAGGTTTTGGCGGACTGCGCCTATCGGAAAGCTGCCGACCATTATTGCGCGGCGAAACTACACTGTTACTGCGCCGTGACCTCACCCCTCAAACCCGCCCAACCCGCAGTGCCAGCCAAGCCAGTCAACTGGTTCGCAGCCATGAGCGCGAGATGTGGGAATCGTTACGTACTTTGCGCCGCCATTTAGCTGAAGAGCACAGTGTACCGCCCTATGTCATTTTCCCCGATTCAACTCTCTTAGAAATGCTCCGTGAACAACCAGAAGACCTGGATGACATGGCGCAGATCAGTGGTGTGGGCGCGCGCAAGCTGGAACGCTACGGCGCTGCATTCTTAAAGGTTCTCAATCAACAAGAAAGTGCCGCCAGCAAGCCAGCACCGAGCAGCCAGGACTTACGTCACGAGTTAGTGACTTTAGCCCGCAGCGGCATGACTCCAGAGCAGATCGCGCAACAGATGCAGTGCAGCCTGAAAAATGTCTACTCTTTAATGGCACAAGCCATTGCCGGTAACTTGTTGAGCCTTGAACAAGCTCTCGACCTGCCGGAAGAATTAATCGGGCAAATTCAGGATGCTTTTTTACAAAGCGATGGTGAGCTGCCCAGCGTTGCCAGTATCGCAGACCAGTTCACTCCACAGATCGAAGAAGGGGTGCTCTACTGCGTACGCGCAGCCTTGCAAGCAGAGTTTGGCAGCATTGTTTAATGCCCCTGCTTTTACAACTTTGCCGTTTAGCAGGGTGCTTTTCTGCAACTAGCAAACCGTTGCGCGTCAATCTGCCTCAGCCTAGATTGACGCGCATCAAGCCACTCTTCAGTCTTTTCTTAAATACTGCAGATGACGCACAAACATTGTCGTAGCCAACAACCTTCCCGGGTACGTGTCTAACTTACAATGTTTGTGCGGCATTTAACTCTCAAGTACAGCCTTTTGAAAAGTCTGTGCGCAGATTCAGTTTTATGCGTCTTGATAGCTATCAAGGCGCATTTTTTTGTGCCATGCAACACTGCTGCCATACGCCTTAGCAAGCAGAGGTCACAGATGTCTCGCACACAAAAACCCTTAATTTACTCATGCTCTGGCTGCTCAAATGTCGCCCAGCTCGCCAATTCACTTGCCGTGCGTATCGACCGTGCGGGGCTTGCAGAAATGTCTTGCATTGCCGGTGTCGGCGGCGATGTAAAGCCTTTGGTAAAAAAAGCTCAGTCGGCGCGACCAGTGCTGGTCATTGATGGTTGTCACTTACACTGCGCCAAGGCCTGCTTGACCCGTCATAGCGTGGAAGCCGAAGTACACATCACCCTAAGCGATTTCGGCTTACGCAAACGCTACGGGGAGGACTGCTCAGTAGAACAAGCCAATGCGCTATTTACTGAATTGAGCAATATTATTGCCAGCGACAAGCTGCTAAAGCAGGATTAATGCGCAGGCAACGGACGAGCAATAATGCGCCAGTCGCCATCGAGCGCACGCATCTCTGTGATCTTTAAGCGCACCGCATCAGCCATTATGTCAATCGGTAACTGCATGAGCGGCTGCGCACTGGAGCCTAAAAGGGTTGCGGCCATATAGATATACAGCTCATCCACCAGCCCCGCCTGCATAAAAGCGCCAGCCAAGTGCGGCCCTGCCTCAACCATTAATTCATTGACTCCGCGGCGGCCAAGCTCCTGCAGCAAAGCCACTAAATCCACATGCCCGGCCACTTCAGGCAACTGAATATATTCAATATTGGCAGTGTTGGCAGGTGGTTTTTGATGCGTAACAACTAGAACTGGACCAGCTGTAAAAAAAGCCAAATCAGTCGACACCCGCAAACTACCATCAATTACGATGCGCAATGGCGGTCGAGATAAGGCCAGATCACGTAACTCAGCATCGAGCGGTAATTGCTCGGCACGCACGGTTAAACGAGCATTATCGGTCATCACAGTATCCGCACCGGTGATGATGGCACTGGAGCGCGCCCGCAACACTTGAACATCAGCTCGAGCAGCAGGGCCGGTAATCCACTGGCTTTCACCGCTGGCCATCGCCGTGCGACCATCTAAACTCATGGCGAGCTTTAAGCGCACAAAGGGTAAGCCCTGCTCCATACGCTTAACAAAACCACAATTGAGTGCGCGCGCAGCAGCAGTGAGCTCACCCTCAAGCAGATCCACCTGAATACCTTGGCCACGCAAACGCGCAATACCGCGCCCTGCGACTTGGGGGTTAGGATCTTGCATGGCAATCACCACTCGCTGCACACCGGCTTGCACTAGAGCGTCCGCACAGGGCGGCGTTAACCCCTGATGACTGCAAGGCTCAAGCGTGACATAGGCCGTTGCACCACGGGCTAATGTTCCTGCCTGACGCAGTGCATGCACTTCCGCATGCGGCTCACCAGCACGTTGATGCCAGCCCGCACCCACCACCTGCTCACCTGCAACTACAAGGCAACCAACCCGCGGATTGGGATGCGTACTGTAGAGCCCTTGTTCAGCGAGACGTAACGCCTGGGCCATATAGGCTTGATCATTCATTGGTCTGCAGCATCATCATCGGCATTAGCGGAGCTACTGGCCATCAAGTCAATTTCTTTGCGAAACTCATTGAGATCCTGAAAACGGCGATAGACTGAGGCAAAGCGGATATAAGCCACTTCATCGAGTTTTTTCAGCTCATTCATCACCAACTCACCCACCACTAGCGACTGCACTTCGCGCTCACCGGTAGCACGTAATTTGCGTTTGATGCGTGCCACAGCTTCCTCTAAACGTTCCAAGCTAACTGGACGCTTTTCCAAGGCACGCAGCATGCCGGCACGGAACTTTTCTTCATCAAAGGGTTGGCGACTGCCATCTTGTTTAATTAGCCGCGGCAAAATTAAATCAGCAGTTTCAAAGGTGGTAAAACGGTCTTCACAGAGCAAACACTCACGACGTCGACGCACCTGATCGCCATTAGCAACCAAACGCGAGTCAATCACCTTGGTATCATTGGCACCACAAAAAGGACAATACATACGGACTGTTCGCTTATTCATTACAAAGAAGCCGATAGTAGCCTATCTTTCTCTGAAGCAAAACTGGCCAGCAGTCGTACAGCTGTTTAGGCTACTAATTTCCACTCAATTGCTACGGCAGCGCAAACACAGTGCATTAATGTTTGGCTTCAATAATCAGCGCGCCCTGCTCTTCGCGCCAACTCACTCGACTGAGAAAGCTCATGCCCAGCAAAACATCCCGCGGAAACTCACTATCGAGCACCATGGCGTCCACTCCGAGCACTTCAATACTGCCAATTTTTACGCTATTGAGATACACGCGCCAAGCTTGCTCTACGCCGCTGGCAGTGCTGACTGTTACTGGTGTACCGCTGACCTTAAAGTCCAGCCCTAAACGCCGCGCTTGTGCGGCATTCATAGCAATGCTGCTGGCACCTGTATCCACCATAAAAGGCACGCTATTGCCATTAATTGAACCGGTAATCCAATAATGTCCGGCAGCCCCCTTACTAATGGTTAAGCGCCGTTTTTCTGGCGTGGCAAAGCCACCACTGCCATAGTCACGGCTCAATGTATGGGTACTGGTTTCACCATTAATGCGCAACACCGCAGAGCGGCTATCAGCACTAATGACTTGAATCCCTTGCGGGCCTGCTTGCCCTGCTTTAACTAAAGTGCGCTGACCATCGATACTCAGCACCGCAGCATTCGGAAATAAACCCACTACGCGCACATTAGGTTGAGCAAAACAGTTGAGACTGAAAACCAAAAAAACAATAGCTGCCGTCCAACGAGCCAAACTCGCCATAGCCACTTCCTAATTAATCCACAACAATAGATCTGACCACCACAGCGCATAGAGCAACACTGCAGCAAATATTCCAGCTAGGACATCATCCAACATGATGCCCAACCCCCCGCCTAGATTGCGATCCAAGAGGGAAATAGGCCAAGGCTTCAAAATATCGAAAAAACGAAACAG
>JAAYTE010000249.1 GCA_012518175.1 Gammaproteobacteria bacterium
CGCTTAATCCCTTACATAATATAATGACATCGTATATATTTGATCTTAATCAAATATATATTGATAGACCTATAATTAGAGCCTGATAAAAGGGATCGAGGTGAGAATGAAAACATTTCATCGTATGACTCTAACAGCAGCAACGCTATTCTTAGCAATAACGTCTGCTCATGCGTTAGATGGAGATGCTAAAGCTGGGGAGCAGTCGGCAGCAATGTGCGTTGCCTGTCACCAAACTGATGGGGCTGGAATGAATATTCCGGGTGGTGAGTCTTGGCCGAGTTTATCGGGCTTAAACGCTGAATACCTGTATCAGCAGATGAAATCCTTTAAGGATGGTTCACGCCAAAGCGCAACTATGTTGCCTTTCGTTAGCATGCTCAATGATCAGCAGTACAAAGATGTTGCTGTCTATTACAGCCAACTACCTGCGGTGCAAGGTAAAGGTGATACTGAAGTAACTGAGGCTGAGTTAGCTCATGGTGAGAAGCTCGCAACAGTAGGGGATTGGGATCGCTATATCGTACCTTGCGTAGCCTGCCACGGCCCAGACAGTCTAGGTGCCGGGGATGTGTTTCCACGCTTGGCAGGCCAGCATGCTGGCTATATTTCTGACCAGCTCCATGCATGGCAGACAGGCAAACGTGATAACGACCCACAACATTTAATGCTCGCCATTGCAGAGCGTATGAATGATGAGGATATTCGTGCTGTATCTCAGTGGCTTTCACGCCAGCCTGCACAGAAATAGGGAGAATAACAATGAAACAATCCAAAGATTTCCTCCTGCGTAGTTTGACGCTGGCTGTAGCCGCAAGTGCACTGAGCTTAACCGTTCAGGCTAAAGAAGTACCTCGCTTCCCAGTTAATAATCCTGAAGTGCAGGAGGGGCAGTACGTACACGTACCTCCGACCATGGAAGACTTGGAAGAAGCAGAAATGCATCCCGAGTTAAAGCGTGTTATTCGTCGTGGTTACGACCTCTTTATGAATACACAGCAACTGCGCGGTAAAAACGTTTTTAACAGCATGAATTGCAGCAGCTGCCATATGGGTGAAGGTCGTTTACCTTTCGCTGGGCCTGTGTGGCCAGCGGTGGTGGTTTTGCCAAACTACCGTCCTAAAAATGACCATGTGAATAATTTAGAAGAGCGTATTTCTGGTTGCTTTAGCTACTCGATGAACGGCGTACCACCAGAGTACGGCAGTGACGATATGCTCGCTTTAACTGCTTATCACCACTGGCTGGCTAAAGGTGTTCCGGTGTATCAGCCGGGCGGCAACATGTATGGCCGTGGTTACCCGCGCCTCGAAGATCCTAAAGAAGGTATGGACTATGATCGCGGTGCTAAGGTGTATGCAGAAAACTGCAGTATCTGTCACTCCGATAACGGCTCTGGTTTAGTTGAGCGTGGTGAAGTGGTTTTCCCTGCAGTGTGGGGCGATACCTCTTACAACTGGGGGGCGGGTATTTCCCGTCACTTCACTTTGGCATCATTTATTAAACACAACATGCCACTGGGTCGTCCTAACAGCTTGAGCGAGCAAGAAGCTTGGGATGTTGCTTACTACATTGATAGTCAAGAGCGTCCACAAGAGCCACGCTACACCGGCGATGTTAAGGAAACCCGTGAGAAGTACTTAGATACTTTCCATAAGCACACCAGCTACGGTCTGGAAGTAAATGGCAAGTTGTTGGGTGATCACGATAACGTTGGTGAGAAAGACTTCTTAAAACCCGACGTCTTACGTCCGCGTACATTTACCGCTGACTAAGCGTACGTTCGTTGGCTTTAAAAGATGGGGCTTCTGAATGAAGCCCCATTTGTATATTGATAACTATAGGAAAACCGCATGAATTTTTCCCCCATAGCACGGGCTATTACTTTAGCAACTGCTGGCAGCGTGTTACTGGCTGTACCTACTTTAGCTAGCGCTGCTTTTATTGAAGACAGCACCGCCAACCTAGGTTTTCGTAACCTGTACATGAACCAAGATACGCGTCACGTAGAGAACACCCCGCAGAATAAAAATGCCAATAAAACCAAGGAAGAATGGTCGCAGGCTTTTATCCTAGACTACAAGTCGGGCTTCACTGAAGGCACCATTGGTGTTGGTGTGGATATTTACGCTGCTACGGCGATCAAGCTTGATTCAGGCCCATACCGCACACCAGACTCATTCCCACAGCGTAGCAACGGTAAGTCCGTTGATAACTTTGGTAAGTTAGGCGGAACTTTTAAAGCAAAAGTTTCAGAAACTGTACTGCAAGTGGGTACATTGAAGCCGCGCTTGCCGATGCTGCAAGCGAACCTCGAAGGACGTATCTTACCGCAGTTATTCACGGGTGGAATGATTACATCCAACGAAATTAATGGCTTAACTGCAACTTTAGGTCACATTGACCGTGTTAATCAACGTGCTTCTACTAACCGTGAACGCATGGAGATGAACGTTTTAGGTAAAGGTCTGGTTGATAAAAAAACAGGCGAGCCAGTTACCGGTAAGACTCGCGGTAACTACACCAGTAACTCGTTTGACTTGGCTAACCTAAACTACAAATGGAATGATCAGCTGAGCACCGGCTATAGCTTTGGTCGTTTAGAAGACTTGTATAAACAGCATATTATTAATGCTGTGTATGTTTTACCTTTAGGTGATCAGCGCTCACTAAGAACAGATGTGCGTGCATCACGCTCCACCAGTGATGGTGATGTTCGCGTTGATAACAAAGCGTTTTCAGGAATGGTGACGTACAACTTTGGCTTTAACAAGCTGGGCTTGGGCTACCAGAAAATGACCGGTGATACTGGTTATGCTTATGTGCAGGGTTCAGATCCATTCTTAGTTAACTATGTTGCTAACCGTGAGTTTGGTGCTAAAGATGAAAAATCTTGGCAGGTTCGTCACGACTACAACTTTGCAGGCCTAGGCATCCCTGGTTTGACCATGTTTAACCGTTACGTTAAAGGTACCGGTGCGGATTTAGGCCGCAATAAGCCTGAAGGACGTGAGTGGGAGCGTGACTTCGATATTTCTTACGCATTCCAAGAGGGCGCCCTGAAAAACTTCAATGTACGCTGGAGAAACTCAACGGTACGTTCCAATATCAACAAAGATTTGGATGATAACCGTTTGATTTTAGCCTACACCTTGCCGTTGTTGTAAGTCAGGCTTATGTAACCTGTTATAGCTGACAGGCTAAACTCACTTTCTAGGCAGGTCAGCCACTTGCCTAGAAAGTATAATTTAGCGGCTTGATAAAAAACATTCGATATGCTACTTGCTTTTCAAGAGAGGGTGCTGTATATTTATACTCCTATCCCGACTCAAACGACTTTTGATTGAGTGGCGTGGTACAGAGAAAGACATCACCGGTACGCCTCAGAGCTATTTGCTCGCGCATAATCCAAAATGCTATATCAGTTTTTCGCAATGAAAACTGGTTCAATACTGAAATAAAATTCAGTACTGCTTTAATTCTGCAAACCACCTACTTTTATGATGAGCATTTATAGTGCTTGATCTCGTTTTCGGGAGGCTCTACAGCATTTGCTGTATGAAAATTATAAGAAAGGGGTAAGGATATGGATAACCTAAAAGTATTCAAAAAAATGGGTCGCTTCGTGGCTGCGCAGTTCACTGTTATTAGTCACACTATGCAAGCGACAGGGCAGGCTGCTAACTCAGCGATGGGTTTAGAAAACCAGCTGATTGTTGATGCTTGGAACACACTCAATGACAACGATTGTGTGAGCGCAACTAGCACCAGCTAAATAAGACTTGCGCCTACCTTGGCTGGGTAGGCGCAGCCTTTGACATTAAGGTAGCCCCAACATTTCAAAGCCAGTGTTTTCACACTGCATGCCATATCTATCTGCACCTACTATATCTAAGCCTTTGGGCTGGATCCTGCTATAGTTCCCTAAAATAATTTGCAATCAATCAGACCAAGCAGCAAACAGTTGTAAGCTGTTATTTTGTGCTGCGTAGAATTTGTGAGTTTTTTCGCATTTATAAGTTTATGTAGAGAGTAGGTGGTGTATGGCGTTTGATTTAAGCAGCCGGCTAGTGATTGGTTTAGCCTCCAGTGCGTTATTTGACTTATCTGAGTCTGACGCAGTGTTTAGGACTGAGGGCGAACAAGTCTACCGTGAGTACCAGCATGAAAACCAAGATAAGCCGCTTGAACGTGGGGTAGCCTTTCCATTTATACGTCGCGTCTTATCACTGAATCAGCTTAACCCTGATGATCCGCCGGTAGAGGTGATTTTATTATCGCGCAATGATCCCGATACAGGGCTGCGGGTGATGAACTCCATCCAGCATTACCAGCTGCCGATCACTCGGGCAGTATTTATGCAGGGTTTGTCGCCGCACCCTTATATACCTGCTTTTGATATTGAGTTATTTCTATCGGCTAACGCTGATGATGTAAGAAGTGCGGTAGATGCTGGTTATCCGGCAGGACAGATCTTAAAAGGCGAAATTGGCGATGATGATGGGGATCATCAGCTTAGAATTGCTTTTGACTTTGATGGTGTTTTGGTCGATGACGAAGCAGAAACAGTCTATAAGCAGCATGATCTAGGTGAGTTTCATCAGCACGAAACATTGCGCCAAGACATTCCGCACACACCTGGGCCATTAAAAGCCTTTTTAAAGCGTATTGCCGCCATTCAAAAATTAGAACAAGAAAAACGTGTGCAGCAGCCATCCTATGCGCCAATTTTGCGAGTATCTATTGTTACCGCGCGCAATGCGCCGGCCCATAAGCGGGTTATTAATACCATGCGCCACTGGGGCATAACTGTGAACGAGGCCTTTTTTATGGGTGGTGTAGAAAAGGCTAAAGTTCTGGATATTATGCAGCCGCATATCTTCTTTGATGACCAAAAACTACATCTCGAACCAGCTTCGGCACGCTTGCCATCGGTGCATATCCCTTTTGGGATTGCGAACCTTGAAAATAACGAGTAATCAAACTTTTTCAATACTTATTACCAAAATCGCGGAAAGCCTCGTACTTTGAGTGCGAGGATGGATAGCGAGGGCGGCGTAAGCAGCCCCTAATAGGTTGTTCAAGTCTTTGCGGTATAGGTTGGTACTGGTATTATATACAGCATGATAAGGCACACCAAAACATTAAAAGTTC
>JAAYTE010000250.1 GCA_012518175.1 Gammaproteobacteria bacterium
CATCAGTTCCACTGCCAGCCAGCTGCCTATTCTAGGTAAAGGTGCAGTGGAGCGAGCCTTGAAACTGCGTAAGCACAAGCCCATTTTTATGGTGGATATTGCTGTGCCGCGGGATATTGAGCCGCAAGTGGGCGATCTGGATGATGTCTACTTGTACAGCGTTGATGATCTGCATGAGGTGGTAACGGATAACTTAAAAAGCCGTCAAGGTGCAGCCCAAGCTGCGGAAGAGTTAGTGGTGCAGGGTACTTCTGACTTTATGCAGCGCTTGCGTGAGCTGGAAGCGGTGGATGTGTTGCGTGCCTATCGCCAGCAAGGCGAGCGCTTGCGTGATGAAGAGTTGGCGCGAGTGCAACGTGCCTTGGCTAATGGTACCTCGCCAGAAGATGCGCTGATGCAGTTGGCGCGGGGCTTAACCAATAAGTTATTGCACACACCCAGCGTGCAAATAAAACGTTTATCAGCTGATGGCCGCTGTGAAGCTTTGGCAGTTGCTCAAGAACTATTTGGTTTAACAACAGGTGACTCGAATTAATGAAAGCATCGTTAGTCAATCGTTTAGACCGCCTGCAAGAACGCTTTGAAGAACTTACAGCGTTATTAGGTGATGCGCAGGTGATCAATGATCAAAACAAGTACCGCGACTACTCCAAAGAGTATGCCGAGGTCGAGCCTGTGGTGCAGCAGTTCCAAGCTTGGCGCAAAACTCGCAGCGACCTTGAAGAGGCGCAAGCCTTACTCAAAGACAGTGATCCTGATGTGCGTGAGATGGCAGCAGAGGAAGTGGCGGAGTGCCGCGAGTCTTTAGAGACTATTGAGGCTGATTTGCAGCGCCTGATGTTGCCTAAAGATCCCAATGACGGGCGTAACGTGTTTCTGGAAGTGCGTGCGGGTACCGGCGGCGATGAGGCAGCGATATTTTCTGGCGACTTAATGCGGATGTATTTGCGTTATGCCGAGCGCCAAGGCTGGCGTGTGGAAATACTTTCTGAGCATGCGGGTGAGCATGGCGGTTATAAGGAAGTGATTGCCCGTGTTGAAGGCAACAATGTCTACGGTAAATTAAAGTTTGAATCTGGTGCGCACCGAGTGCAACGAGTCCCAGAAACTGAGTCGCAAGGGCGGGTGCACACCTCTGCTTGTACCGTGGTGGTTTTACCTGAACCTGATGAGCAAGATGCCATTGAGATTAATCCGGCTGATTTGCGTGTGGATACCTACCGTGCCTCTGGAGCCGGTGGGCAGCACGTGAACAAAACGGATTCAGCGGTGCGTATTACTCACTTGCCCAGCGGCATTGTGGTTGAGTGCCAGGAAGAGCGCTCCCAACATAAAAACCGTGCGCGCGCTATGGGTTGGTTGGCTGCGCGATTAGAAGACCAACAAAGCAGTGCTGCCGCGCAAGAAATTTCTGATACACGGCGCTCCTTGGTAGGTAGCGGTGATCGCTCTGAGCGAATCCGTACCTATAACTTTTCCCAGGGGCGTGTCACCGATCATCGGATTAATTTAACCCTGTATTCGCTGGCCGATGTGCTGGGTGGTGCGCTAGAGCAGATTATTGATCCACTGTTGCTGGAGTATCAGGCTGACCAACTTGCGGCACTGGGTGATTAATTTGCATGATGCGCATTGAGCAGTTATTAGCCCAAGCTGAACACATTGATTCGCCAACGGCGCAGCTGGATGCTGAGTTGCTGTTGGCTTTTGTGCTGGATAAACCGCGCAGTTATCTTTACACCTGGCCTGAAAAAACGCTCACCACAGCGCAGCTCAATAGTTTTGCAGCGCTTTTAGAGCGCCGTAAGCGTGGTGAGCCGGTAGCTTATTTGTTAGGTCGGCAGGGTTTTTGGACCCTTGATTTGGCAGTGGCGGCGCATACCCTGATTCCGCGAGCCGATACAGAATTACTGGTAGAGGCCGTTTTACAATTAGCGGATGCCAGTGCGGCGCTCAATATTTTAGATTTAGGCACAGGCAGTGGTGCATTAGCCTTGGCTGTAGCCAGCGAGCGACAGTGTTGGCAAGTCACTGGTGTTGATCGAATTGAAGCTGCGGTGGCGCTGGCACAAGATAACCAACAGCAACTGGGTTTAAGTAATGTCAGGTTCTTGCGCAGTGATTGGTTTAGCGCTGTAGCGCATCAGCGCTATGATTTAATTCTCAGTAACCCGCCATATATTGCCGCCAATGATCCGCATTTGCAGCAAGGTGATGTGCGCTTTGAGCCTCTAAGTGCGCTGGTGTCCGGCGCGGATGGTTTGGATGATATACGCTTAATTATCGCTCAGGCACCTGAGTATTTGACCGCCAATGGCTGGCTACTGCTGGAGCATGGTTTTGATCAGGCTGCGGCGGTGCGTGAGTTATTGCACTTGTCCGGCTTTACCGAGGTCAGTAGTCAACGTGATTTAGGCGGACACGAACGAATCAGTTTAGGGCGTTTGCCATCCTTGTCTTAGGTCGTCATATATCATGCTAAATGATGAAGAATTACTGCGCTACAGTCGCCAAATCCTCTTAAAGCAAGTGGATATCGCCGGTCAATTGCGCTTGAAAAACAGTAAAATATTAATTGTCGGTCTCGGTGGGCTGGGCTCTCCGGTAGCCCTGTATCTGGCTGCTGCTGGGGTCGGCGAGATCTATTTAGCTGATTTTGATGTGTTGGATTTATCCAATCTGCAGCGGCAAGTTGTCCATGATAGTGCGGCTCTAGGGGCTTTGAAGGTTGAGTCGGCGCAAGCGCGTTTACGTGGCTTAAATCCACATATTAAAGTGCGCACAGTCAGCGAAAAGTTAACTGCAGATAACTTGCCAGCATTACTGCAAAAGGTTGATTTAGCGCTGGACTGTACGGATAACTTTACGATTCGCGCACAGCTCAATGCCGCCTGCGTAGCCGCCAAGGTGACGTTGGTCAGTGGTGCAGCCATTCGCACTGAAGGGCAGGTCAGTGTTTATCAGCCAAGCAATGCGCTGAGTCCGTGTTATCACTGTGTGTTTGGTGATGGTGCAGAAGAGGGCTTAACCTGCAGTGAGGCTGGTGTGCTGGGGCCTTTAGTAGGGCTGATTGGTAGCTTGCAAGCCTTAGAAGCAATGAAGATTATTGCTGGTTTTGGTGAGCCTTTAGTGGGCCGTTTACTCTTGGTTGATGCATTGAGTAGCAGGTTTCGTGAGCTTAAACTGCGCCGCGATCCGCAATGCAGTGTTTGCGGTGGGCGTGATGCATAAGCAAGCCGCTATTGGTGTATTTGATTCGGGGTTGGGGGGGATTTCAGTACTGCATGAGATCCGCCACTTATTACCGGCGGAAGCGTTGATTTACATTGCTGACAGTGCCCACGTTCCCTATGGCGAGAAGTCAGCTGAGTTTATTGTCCAGCGTAGTCTCGCGATCAGCGAGTTTCTTGTGGCCCAGCCCGTGAAAGCTATTGTTGTGGCCTGTAACACGGCGACTGCAGCGGCTGTGACCGAATTACGTCAGCGTTGGCCACAGTTGTTAATTGTCGGGATGGAACCTGCGATCAAGCCAGCGGTGCAGGCTTCGCTATCTGGCAAAATAGGCGTGTTAGCGACCACAGGAACATTGCGCAGTGCACGTTTTGCAGCGTTGCTTGAGCGCTTTGCCAGTAATGTGCAGGTGATCACTCAGCCTTGCCCCGGGCTTGTAGAGTTAATTGAAGCCGGAGAGTTGCAGGGGGCGACAACGCGATCGCTATTGCACAGCTATGTTGAGCCATTATTGCAAGCGGGCTGTGATACGTTAATTCTTGGTTGTACCCATTACCCCTTAGTTAAGCCGCTGCTCGGTGATTTGCTGCCTGCTGGTGTGCAACTGATCGACACCGGTGCAGCGGTAGCGCGGCGTTTGCACAGCGAGTTGGGTAAGCAGGATTTACTCGCTGATGCTAAGCACTGTGCAGACTTTTTTTACGGCAGTGGTGATGTGGCTAAAATTGAGCATACTTTAGCCCTGCTGTGGCCTAGTATTGAGCCGGTGAGGGCTTTGGGATTTTAGACAATTCTGTGAGGTGAAGGATGCGTGTAGTTTTACTGAGTGGTATTACCGCGCTTACGTTAGCTTTAAGTGTGCAGCAGGTGTCTGCGCTGGAGTTGAGCGCTGCGGTAGGTCATACACAAGAGTCGACATCGTCATTACGCCTAGGCTTACGTAAAAGCTTTCAGTCAAGTTGGTGGCATTCTGACCTTGGTGCTTTAAGTGGTTATTGGGCTGCTGGATATACTTATTGGGATGGTGATAAAAAGACCAGCAATCACAGTCTTTCTGTTAGCCCTGTATTTGTCTATGAGTTTAATGCGGCGCGGATAAAGCCCTATATTGAAGCAGGTATTGGAGTGGCTGCGTTTCGACATACGCGAGTAGAGCAACGCGACTTAAGTACTGCATTTCAATTTGAAGACCGTATCGGTGTCGGACTAGGTTATCGTAATCAAAGACTTGGCTTAAGTGCTATCCACTATTCAAATGCGGGTATTAAAAAGCCTAATGACGGCATCAACACCTATTCTTTGCACTATAGTTTAGCGCTTTAATAAATGAGTGATGCCATGTTAGCGATTACTTGGTTGGCTGATCAGCTTGGTCAACAACTGTTACTTAAAAATGCTGCAGTGACTACTGCTGAGTCATGCACAGGTGGTGGTATTGCTGAGGCGATTACCCGTATTGCTGGCAGCTCTGCATGGTTTGAAGTGGGTTTTGTCACTTACTCTAATGCGCAAAAAACACATGTGTTAAAGGTTGCGGCAGATGCTGTGCAGCGTGATGGTGCGGTAAGTCAGACGGTTGTTGAAGCCATGGCCCGTGGTGCGCAGCTTCAGTCTGGGGCTGAGTATGCAGTGGCAGTTAGTGGTGTTGCTGGGCCCGGTGGCGGCAGTCCTGAGAAGCCGGTAGGCACCGTATGGCTGGCTTGGGCCGATGGTACACAGGTGGAATCTGGATGCTGGCGTTTCGCGGGTGATCGGCATGCCGTTCGTCAGCAAACCGTGCAAGCAGCTTTGGCTGGTCTATTGTGTGTAATGCAGGGGCAGCCAGCAAATACTTGGCAAGAATGGTTAAAGAAACATTTGCCTAATCAATAAAGACTGTGGATAATGCTGGTTAGTTATCCAGTATTTAGGGCGCCGCCCCAATTGTCATGTGAGGATCTGTAATGGACGAGAACAAGAAAAAAGCTTTATCAGCTGCGCTTGGTCAAATTGAGCGTCAGTTTGGTAAGGGTGCAGTTATGCGCATGGGTGATCATGAGCGTGTTGCTATCCCCGCGATCTCTACCGGCTCATTAGGTCTTGATATTGCGCTTGGTATAGGTGGTTTACCCAAAGGTCGCATTGTTGAGATTTATGGCCCAGAGTCTTCTGGTAAAACAACGCTAACTTTAGAAGTGATTGCGCAAGCACAAAAAGCCGGCGCAACCTGTGCTTTTATTGATGCTGAGCATGCCCTGGACCCAGAGTATGCGGGCAAGCTTGGGGTGAAAATCGACGATCTGTACGTGTCACAACCAGATACGGGTGAGCAAGCTTTAGAAATTGCCGACATGCTGGTGCGCTCTAATGCCATGGATGTGATTGTTATTGACTCTGTAGCAGCGCTGGTGCCCAAAGCCGAGATTGAAGGCGATATGGGTGATACCCACGTTGGTTTGCAGGCACGACTCATGAGTCAAGCACTACGTAAAATCACTGGTAATATCAAAAACGCGAACTGTTTAGTCATCTTTATTAACCAGATTCGCATGAAGATTGGCGTGATGTTTGGTAGCCCAGAAACGACCACCGGTGGTAATGCGCTGAAGTTTTACTCATCTGTGCGTTTAGATATTCGCCGTATTGGTGCAGTCAAAGAAGGCGACGAGATTGTCGGTAATGAAACTCGCGTTAAAGTGGTAAAAAACAAAGTGGCTGCGCCGTTCCGCCAAGCAGAGTTCCAGATTTTGTATGGCAAAGGTATTTACCGTAACGGTGAAATTATTGATTTAGGTGTGCAGCAAGGTTTGATTGAAAAAGCTGGCGCTTGGTACAGCCATAAAGGTGTACGCATGGGGCAAGGTAAAGCCAATTCGGCGCGATATTTGGAAGAGAATCCAGAAATATGCCAGGCTATTGAGCAGCAAATTCGTGAGCAATTGCTGGCGCCAACCACGCCAAGTAATAAGCCTGAAGCAGCGCCTGAGTTGGAAGTGGCTGAGGATGCTAAAAAGTAACTCAGTCAATGGGTGAGTAAGTTGGATAGAACGGCATGCTGCAACGCGCACATGCCGTTTTTTTATGAGGCTAATATGCTAGATACTCCTGTTTCTATTCGCCGTGCCGCAATGAATTTATTGGCGCGCCGTGAGCATGGGCATGTTGAGTTGGCGCGCAAATTACTTTTGCGTGGCGCTGATGCTGATATGATTGAAGTAGAATTACAGCGTCTGACCGAAGATGGTTTGTTATCTGAGCAGCGCTACTTGGAAAGCTATATCCGCAGTCGTGCCAATGCAGGGCGCGGGCCGATGCGTATCCGTGAAGAGTTGACGCAGCGTGGCTTACAGCGCGGTGATGTTGAGCAGGCGTTAAATGCTGCGGATATTGACTGGGATGAAAACATGCGCGAGCTGTGGCAACGGCGTTTCGCTGGGCAAGTCGTTGATTTAAAAGATAAGGCCAAACAGAGTCGTTTTTTAGCGCAGCGAGGTTATGAGGCGGATGCTGTTCGACGCTTATTGGATAAGCAGGGCTGGACAAATGCTCAAGAATTTTCCGACTAGACAGTTTTAGCTAAAGAGGCGTTGATTAATTCAGTCCTTGCAAAGAGTGGCGCAGCAATTATAACGGGGCTCGACCCTGTGCGCAGGTGGCGACAGAGTCGATTGTAGGCTTTGTTCTTTGTTCTTTGTTAGCCCCGTTTTGCTCGTCTTAGGTGAGCTTAAGCGCGTAGCGTGCTGCTGATCACTTCTAGGGCTTGCTCAATGGCAATGTGCTGGCTGTCCGTGTCGCGGCGGCCTTTGTACTCTAAGGTGCCTTCTTTGAGGCTGCGCTCACTGATGACCACGCGTTGTGGGATACCGATCAGCTCCATATCAGCAAACTTTACCCCTGGGCTGGTTTTTTTGTCGCGGTCATCGAGTAGAACGCTAAAACCTGCAGCAGTCAGTTGCTCGTAGAGTTTGTCAGTGGCTTCTTTGACTTCAGCTTTTTCATACTTCATGGGCACAATGGCGACATCAAATGGCGCTAATGCTGCCGGCCAGATAATACCGTGTGCGTCGTGATTTTGTTCAATAGCAGCAGCTACGACACGCGATACGCCGATACCATAGCAGCCCATGGTTAGCGTGGCCGGTTTGCCGTCCTCGCCCATGACCGTGCAGTTCATCGACTCGCTGTATTTGGTGCCAAGCTGGAAAATATGCCCCACTTCAATGCCGCGTTTGATTTCCAGTACGCCTTGCCCGTCTGGACTTGGATCGCCAGCCACTACGTTACGCAAATCTGCCACTTCTGGCAGCGCTAAATCACGCTCCCAGTTTAAGCCAAACCAATGTTTATCTTCTTGGTTAGCGCCGGCAGCAAAGTCGCTCATGAAGGCAACCGAGCGGTCAATAATGCAGGGAATGTTTAAGTCTTTTGGGCCTAAAGAGCCAGGGTAGGCGCCGCAGGCGTCGAAGATTTCCGCATCACCAGCAAACTCTAGAGGGCTAGCTACTGCAGGGTGGTTGGCCGCTTTAATTTCATTCAGAGTGTGGTCGCCGCGCACAATTAAGGCAACTAGAGTGTTTTCTTTAGCGCCACGGACAATCAAGGTTTTGATGGTTTTCTCGACGGCAATGGAAAACTGCTCAGCCAATTGCTCAATGGTCTTAGTGTTAGGTGTGTCGACGAGACGCAGCTCTGCAGTGGCTGCGCCGCGCTCACGCTCGCGGGGTATGGCTTCGGCTTTTTCAATATTAGCGGCGTAGTTAGAAACAGTACTGAAGGCTATGTCATCCTCTCCAGATTCAGCTAAAACATGAAACTCATGGGAGCCTGTACCGCCAATTGAGCCGGTGTCTGCCTCTACAGGGCGGAAGTTTAACCCCAGACGAGTAAAAATATTGGTGTAAGCCTGATGCATACGGTCGTAGGTTTCTTGCAGCGATGCTTGGCTGGTGTGGAAGGAATAGGCATCTTTCATGATAAATTCGCGGCCGCGCATTAAACCAAAACGAGGGCGGATTTCATCACGGAATTTAGTCTGAATTTGGTAAAAGTTAATCGGTAGTTGGCGATAGCTGCTTAGCTCATTGCGCGCTAAGTCAGTGATGACTTCTTCGTGAGTAGGCCCGACACAGAACTCGCGCTGATGACGGTCCTTAAGACGCAGTAGTTCAGGCCCGTACTCTTCCCAGCGGCCTGACTCTTGCCATAGCTCCGCCGGTTGAATGGCTGGCATTAGCACTTCTAAGGCTCCAGCGGCATTCATTTCTTCGCGCACTACGGCTTCGGCCTTGCGTAATACACGCAAACCCAATGGCAGCCAAGTGTAAAGGCCAGAGGCAAGGCGGCGGATCATCCCGGCGCGCAACATTAATTGATGGCTGATGACAACAGCGTCGGCTGGGGTTTCTTTTAACGTGGAAAGTAAATACTGGCTAGTACGCATGGCTAAGATCTACATTGAAGGGGTGGAAGAAGAAAACTATTGTAGCGCATTTGTGTGCTTGCGGTATGCGCTTGCAGCGGCAAGAATCTTGGTACGAAGGTGTACTGTGGTTACCCTGAAAACAAGAAACCCAGCCGAGGCTGGGTTTCTTGAATGATGCGAGTTTACCGCTTAAGCATTATAGAATGCTTAATGGGTACTCAACAATCAGGCGTACTTCGTTGTTATCAGGCAGGCCGTAACCGTTAGCAACGTCGTTGCCACGGTAGGTCGCTTGACGAACGCGGAAGGATAGGTCTTTTGCTGCGCCGCTCTGTAGAACGTACTTAGCTTCGATATCACGCTCCCAGTTCTTACCGTCGTGACGAGTGCCAGCTTGGTTCTCGATGTTGCTACCGCGAACATAACGAGTCATGAAGCTTAGGCCTGGTACACCGAAAGTAGCCATGTCTAGGTCATAACGCGCTTGGAATGATTTCTCACCTTTAGAGGTGAAGTCATTGTATTGCACGTCGTTCAGCAGGTAAACCGAACCGCCACCATCGTAGCCATAAACATAACCATCTTTATAACCACCTGTTACTTCTTGGTAACCAGCGGTCAGAGTGTGTGCTTCAAGGAAGTTGTATGCAGCTGCGAGGCTCCACACGTTATTCTTGTCGCTTCTGTTGCCGCGCGCTGCTTCTTTATCATTGAACTTCGAGTTGTACATGTTGAAGTCGAAGTTAATGCTTTGTGTGTCAGCCAGTGGCAATGTGTAGTTCACATTAGTGTAGTGCTTTTTAGCTTCGAGGCGATCAGTGCCTTTGTGGCCTAGCTTAGCATCAGAGTAGTAGTATGCAGCGCTTAGATCGTTGGTAAAGTTGTAGCGACCACCGGCTATGTTTATGGAGCGTAAAGCACCATCCCAGTTGCTATCAAAGCGCGCTGCGTCTTGAGCGTCCAGAGCGGTGAAGTGACCTAAACTTAATTCTAGGTTTTCAACTTCATTGCTGGTAACTAAGAAACCAGTTGCTGTTTCTGGCAGCAAACGTGAATCGTCTGTAGAGAAAACAGGAAGGTCAACGAACTGGTCACCATACTTTAGGACAGTATTGGATAGGCGTAGTTTAACTGCACCGCCAGCTCTGCTGAAGTCATGAACTGCTTTTTCGTTGCGATCTGCACCGCGGCTTGTGCCAGGAAACTGACCGTTACTAAAACGACCTGGGCCTGAATCTAAGCGGATGCCTTGTAAGCCAAAAGCATCAATACCAAAACCAACAGTACCTTGAGTGAAGCCAGACTCGTAGATTGCTTTTAAGCCTAGACCAGTATCTTCGCGGTAGCTTTGTCTTTTGCCATCATTCAGGGTAGGAACTGATGTCTTGTTGCGGAAGTCGCGGTTCATGTAAAGAACGCGAGAATGCACATCGAGCTTGCTGTCTTCGATGAAGCCATTTGACTCAGATTGCTGGCTTGCAACCGCCATTTGTGTACTTGCTGCGGCTACTGCTAGGGCAATAACGCTCAACTTAATCATTTGCATAAATAATGCTCCTGGATTGGTTTGGATGATTGCTTTGCCTGCAAAA
>JAAYTE010000251.1 GCA_012518175.1 Gammaproteobacteria bacterium
ATTCATCGCAATGATCCGCAGCGAGTGATGCGAGCTTTAGAGGTATGGCGAGTCAGTGGGCAGAGCATGACCGCATTGCGCGCTCAGCAACAACAGCAGAAACAGGCATCTAAGCAGCTTGAATTACCGTATAATGTCTTAACCTTTGCAATTGCACCGCAGCAGCGCAGTGTCTTACACGAGCGTATTGCCCAACGATTTCACATGATGCTTGAACAAGGCTTTCTTGCTGAGGTCGAAGGGTTGTGGCGACGTGGCGACTTGCATGCTGACTTACCCGCTATACGTGCTGTCGGTTATCGACAGGCGTGGGCGTATTTGCAGGGAGATTATACGTACGAAGAAATGATCGAGCGCGGCATTATTGCGACCCGCCAATTGGCTAAACGCCAGTTTACTTGGCTACGCAGTTGGTCTGATGTGCAGTGGCTGGATAGTTTATCGTGCGATACTAGGTCACAAGCCTTGAAAAAGTTCGAAGAGCTCACCATATAGAGCTAACAGAGCGCAATTATAGTTTGTTAGTGTTATTCACGCTGAACAGACTTTTACTTTATAAAATGGAGTACACCTCATGTCAAAAGGGCATACGCTACAAGACCCTTACTTAAACCTTTTGCGCAAAGAGCGCGTGCCAGTATCAATTTACTTGGTGAACGGTATTAAGTTGCAAGGACAGATCGAGTCATTTGATCAGTTTGTTATTTTGCTGAAAAACACTGTCAGTCAAATGGTTTACAAACATGCTATTTCTACCGTTGTGCCAGGCCGACCAGTGCGCTTGCCCAGTGATGATGCAGCCATTACAGATGCAGGTGACGCTTAGTTGGAGAATATTTTGATCGCTGAACACTCAGGTGAACGTGCCATTCTTGTGCATTTGGATGGAAATGCACCTGAGCTGCGAGAAGATCCTCATGAGTTTCAAGAGCTTGCAGTTTCAGCAGGAGCTGTTATTGCAAGCTTTGTCCAGGTTTCCCGTCACCAACCCACTGCGCGTTTTTTAATTGGCTCCGGCAAAGTTGAAGAGCTGCGCCAGTTGGTATTGAGTGAAGGCGCTGATCTGGTCATATTTAATCATGCTTTAACACCCAGCCAAGAGCGCAACCTAGAGCGAGCTTTAGAATGCCGTGTCTTGGACAGAATTGGTTTGATTCTCGATATTTTTGCTCAGCGTGCGCAAACCTACGAAGGTAAGTTGCAGGTTGAGCTAGCTCAGCTGGAACATATCAGCACCCGTTTAGTGCGCAGTCGTACTGACTTGAGTCGCCAGCAGGGCGGGATTGGTTTGCGTGGTCCCGGTGAGACACAGTTGGAATCTGATCGACGTTTGCTGCGCGTGCGTGTACGGCAAATTAAAAGTCGTTTGGAAAAGGTACGCAATCAACGTCAGCTTGCTCGGCGCAGTCGCCAGCGTGCAGATATGCCCAGTATCTCCCTAGTTGGTTATACCAACACTGGCAAATCCACTTTGTTTAACTTGCTCACTGAATCACAGGTGTATGCCGCAGACCAATTGTTTGCCACCCTTGATCCTACGGTACGCCGCGTGCAAATACCTGAGTTGGGCGCAGTGACTTTAGCCGATACTGTGGGCTTTATTCGGCATTTGCCGCATAAGCTGGTGGAGGCATTTCGCGCCACCTTAGAAGAATCGGCGAATGCAGATTTGTTGCTGCATATGATTGATGCGCAATCACCGGAGCGTGATGAGCAGATTCAGCAGGTGCAAAATGTGTTACAAGAGATTGAAGCAGACGACGTGCGCATGCTTGAGGTGTACAACAAAGTTGACTTGCTCGATAACGTTGAACCGCATATCCAGCGTGACGAAGAGGGTAAGCCGATTCGGGTGTGGATCTCTGCCTATAAAGAGCAAGGCATTGGCTTGTTACAGCAAGCTATTGCGGAGTTGTTGGAAGAGGAAATATATATTGTTACAGTGCGCCTCAGCCAGCAACAGAGTCGTTTGCGCGCAAAGCTATTTGATTTAAATGCAGTGCAAGAGGAAATCCATGCCGAAGATGGTACGAGTGTACTAAAATTGCGCGTTGCAAAAATGGAGCTTGATAAGCTATTAAGTCATGAAGGGATAACAGACGCTGACTTTTTTGCACAGTTCGCCCAGTAGCGCTCAACATAGTGCTGCGTTTATAGCGATCATTAATTATAATATAGTGCGTATTTAGTACGCATTTTGCCTTTCAAATTAGATGGAGAACACTATGGCCTGGAATGAGCCGGGTGGTAACTCAAACAATCAGGATCCTTGGGGAGACCGCAATAAGCGCGGTGGCCAGAAACAAGGACCACCTGATCTTGATGAAGCCCTTCGCAAACTGCAAGATAACCTGAAAAGCTTATTTGGCGGTAAGAAAAAACCTGGATCAAGCGGGTCTGGTGGTGGTTTTGCAGCAATCGCAATCATATTAATAGCTTTGGCTGGAATGTGGTTGTATACCGCTGTTTACTCGTTAGATGAGCAAGAGCAGGCGGTTATTTTGCGTCTCGGTAAGTACCATGAAACCGTGGGCCCGGGTCTGAATATTTACTTTCCGCCATTTGATCGTAAATATGAGCAAAACGTTACCCGTGAGCGTGCTTATACGCGCCAAGGGCCAATGCTGACTGAAGATGAAAACATCATTGAAGTGCCGTTGACGGTGCAGTACAAAATCAATAATTTACAAGACTTTGTGCTCAATGTTGATAACCCAGAAATCAGTTTGCAGCAATCCACTGAGAGTGCGCTGCGTCATGTGGTCGGCTCAACAGCGATGGACCAAGTGTTAACAGAAGGTCGAGAAGTGCTGGCGGTGGAAGTGCAAGAGCGCCTGCAGCGTTTCTTGGACATGTACCGCACCGGTATCACAGTTACTCAGGTGAACGTCCAAAATGCTCAAGCGCCGCGTGAAGTGCAAGAGTCTTTTGATGATGTGATTCGTGCCCGTGAAGATGAGCAGCGCGAGAAAAACCAAGCGGAAACCTACGCCAATGGTGTGATCCCAGAGGCGCGTGGTCAAGCGCAGCGTTTGCGTGAAGAGGCCAATGGTTACCGTGATGAAATGATCTCCCGTGCTGAGGGTGAGGCGGACCGCTTTACTAAGCTGGTAGCAGAGTACCGTAAAGCACCGGAAGTCACTCGTCAGCGCTTGTACTTAGACACTATGCAAGAAGTGCTCAGTAACAGCAGCAAGGTGTTGTTAACTGGCGATCAAGGGCAGAATAGCTTGCTGTATTTGCCGTTGGATAAAATGCTGGAAAGCCGTAATCAGACAGCAGCAAAGCCGTCCAGTACTTCAGGTAGCGGTGTGAGCCCAATGGAAAGCACTATGCGTTTAGGTGCTGATGCGTTGACGCCTGACTTACGTGCCAGAGGTAGCCGTTAATGAGTAATAAATCGATATTTGCTTTAGTCGTCATTGCCGTATTGGCGCTGGTGGGTTGGAACAGCTTTTATATTGTTCAACAAACTGAGCGCGCAGTCTTACTGCAATTCGGAAAAGTAGAAAAAGCTAATGTGCAGCCTGGTCTGCATTTTAAAATTCCTTATGTTAACCAAGTGCGCAAGTTTGATGCACGCTTACTGACTTTAGATGCACCAACACAACGCTTTCTAACCTTAGAAAAGAAAGCCGTGATGGTTGATGCTTTTGCTAAGTGGCGAGTGGCGGATGCTGATCGTTACTACACGGCAACTTCAGGCATTAAGCAGGTTGCTGACGAGCGTTTAGCGCGTCGGTTGGAAGCGGGTTTGCGTGACCAGTTTGGTAAGCGTACTTTGCATGAAGTGGTCAGTGGCCAACGTGATGAGTTGATGGCGGACATTACTGCTTCGCTCAATCGCATGGCACATAAAGAGCTGGGCATTGAGGTGATTGATGTGCGAGTTAAGTCCATTGACTTGCCCAAAGAAGTTAACCTCAGTGTGTTTGAGCGTATGAGCTCCGAGCGTGCCCGTGAAGCCCGTGAACACCGTGCGAAAGGTCAGGAACTAGCTGAAGGTATTCGTGCTGATGCGGATCGTCAGCGTCGAGTATTACTGGCAGAAGCTTACCGTGAAGCTGAAGAGATTCGAGGTGATGGTGATGCGAAAACTACGGAAATCTATGCCAAAGCCTATGGTCTGGACCCAGAGTTCTATGCGTTCTATCGCAGTTTGATGGCCTACCGCGAAAGCTTTGCTGATAAAGGCGATGTCTTGGTGTTAACGCCGGACAACGAGTTTTTCAAGTATATGGAACAGAGTAATCCGTAGACTGGTAAAACCCGCAGCGGTTGTAGCTGTATGGCACAACCGCCGCTTTATCAAGTCGCGCAACGCTTAAGTTAATAGCGTTAGACGGAAAAGCCAGAGGCATGCACAGAATAATCTGTGGTATCATGCGGCAGCCGGGAAACTCCCGGCTTTTTTGCGCCTGTGGCCATGAAAAATGCCCAACAGGCAACAGTATTCACAATGAGGAAAGGCGCAATGGCAACGGTAGAGCGCTGGCTGCTGCCAGATGGCATCGAAGAAGTACTGCCGCAGCAAGCGGCGCAGATTGAAGCATCCCGTCGACAAGTGTTGGATATGTTTGCAGCTTGGGGTTATGAGTTTGTTGTAACTCCCCATATCGAGTTCTTAGAGTCGTTATTAACTGGCGCAGGCCAAAAGCTTGATCTACGTACTTTTAAGGTGACTGATCCGCAGTCAGGCCATTTAATGGGCTTTCGAGCAGATATTACCCCGCAAGTGGCACGCATGGACGCACACAGTTTGCGCCGTGAAGGTCCGTCACGCTTATGCTATGCCGGTAGTGTAGTGCATGCTCGCCCGCGTTCTTTATCGCGCTCGCGCAGCCCAATTCAGCTCGGAGCTGAGTTGTATGGTGATGCCAGTCCAGCGGCTGATATTGAAGTGATCAGCTTAATGCTGGCCACCCTCGAGCAGGCACAGATAGCAGATATCCATATGGACTTAGGTCATGTGGGGGTGTATCGAGGTCTAGCTCGCGCTGCTGGTTTTTCTGCTGGGTTGGAAGCACAAGTTTTTGATGCATTGCAACGCAAAGCTGTAGATGAGGTGGCTGCACTCACTGCGCAGTTACCTAAAGAGCTGGCGCGAATGCTCAACGAACTCAGCCATTTATGTGGTGGTCGTGAAGTATTGGATACGGCGAAAACTGTTTTAGCTGCTGCGCCAAGCGATGTTTTAGCTGCGCTCGATGAGCTGATTGTCGTTGCTGACGCGCTAATGTTGCGTTACCCGCACTTACCATTCTATTTCGATCTGGGTGAGTTGCGTGGTTATCACTACCACACGGGTGTGGTGTTTGCTGCATTTGTGCCGGATGTAGGTCAGTCGATTGCGCAAGGTGGACGTTATGATGATATTGGTGCGGTATTTGGCCGTGCCCGTCCTGCCACTGGCTTTTCTACCGATTTAAAAACCCTGGTCAGTTTGGGGCAGCAGCCGCAAGTTGTGTTAGCCAAAGGGGTTTGGGCACCTGCTGGTGCGCAAGCTGATTTATGGCAAGCGATTTGCGCATTACGCGAGCAGGGTCAGCGCGTGGTGCAAGCCTTGCCTGGACAAGCGGGCAGTGATGCCGCGCAAGCGGGTTGCGATCGTCAGCTGGTACAGAATTCTTCAGGCTGGCACGTTCAGCCATTATAAGTTTATGCCGCATTTGCGGCCACGTTTAGTCGGTATTACCGACCTCCTATTTGCGCGAAGAGGGCAAGGGTTATGGGTAAAAATGTTGTCGTTTTAGGCACTCAGTGGGGTGACGAAGGTAAAGGTAAGATCGTTGATTTATTAACCGATCAAGCCGCTGCAGTTGTCCGCTTCCAAGGTGGCCACAATGCCGGTCACACTTTAGTTATTGATGGCGA
>JAAYTE010000252.1 GCA_012518175.1 Gammaproteobacteria bacterium
CCAAGGCTTGTTCAGCGCCACTGTAAAGCTGCTCAACTGAGACACCTTCTGGAGTAATAAAATACTTCTGTGGCAACTGCGCAGCACTGACAATGGTGCGGTTCGCTGCAGGGAACTGATACTCAGGCAAAGCACTGGCGGCAACCCAGCGCACTTCCTGCCCTTCGGCTCCATACGCCTCACCATGAAAATCCAACACTTCATACACATCAAGCAGCACATGCACATCAGGGTAGTTATGGCGCACTTGAATCAGCGGCTGCGCTGCGGCCATAACAATTCCCAGCTCCTCATGCAGCTCACGGGCCAGCGCCTGCTGCGGACTTTCGCCCGCCTCACACTTACCGCCAGGAAACTCCCAAAGCCCACCCATATGCTTATCGCTCGGGCGCAGAGCCAACAGAATCTGCTGCTTAGCATTGCGAATGACTGCAGCAACCACATGCACGCGCTTACTCATAAATACTCATCCAATGGCTCAATGCAGCTGATTAGGAGCGGTATTCCGCATTGATGCGCACATACTCATGGGAAAGATCCGTGGTCCAAATCGTTTCATGGCAGCTGCCACGCTCCAGTTCAATACGAATCAAAATTTCCGCCTGCTGCATAACCGCAGCACCTTGCTCTTCGGTATAAGCTTGGGCTCGGCCACCATGGGCAACAATACAAACATCATCCAGATACACATTAACTTGCTCAGTATCTAAGTCTTTAATACCGGCATAACCAATGGCTGCAACAATACGCCCCCAGTTTGGATCAGAGGCAAACAACGCTGTCTTAATCAACGGCGAGTGCGCCACCGCATAGGCAACATCCAAACACTCTTGCTGATGCGCGCCACCATGCACTTGTACAGTAACAAACTTAGTAGCACCTTCACCGTCACGCACAATGGCTTGCGCAAGCTGCATGGCTACCTGGTTAATGGCCTCACGCAAGGCCTCATAGAGCTCACCCTGAGGCTCAGTAATAGTGGCTACGGCAGCTTGCCCAGTGGCAACTAAAATGCATGAATCATTGGTCGAAGTATCACCATCAATGGTGATGCGGTTAAACGACTTATTTGCCGCGTCATGCAAAATATTTTGCAAAACCTCCTGACTCACAGCAGCGTCAGTAGCAATGTACCCCAGCATAGTGGCCATATTTGGGCGAATCATCCCAGCGCCTTTACTTATGCCGGTAACCGTCAGGGTCACCTCGCCGTGCTGAAACTGCACGCTGGCACCCTTCGGCAAGGTATCCGTGGTCATGATGCCTTCGGCGGCCAAAGCCCAGTTATCTTCACGCAAATCTGCCAGCGCCGCCGGCAAAGCAGCGGTAATTTTTTCTACGGGCAACTGTTCACCAATAACCCCAGTGGAGAAAGGCAACACCTGCTGCAGCGGGCAGCCAACTAAATCAGCCAATTGCTGACACACTGCATTTGCCGCCTGCAAACCTAAGTCACCGGTAGCAGCATTGGCATTACCAGTATTGACGACTAAATAACGGGGCGCAGACTGCATACGCTGCTTACATAAAATGACCGGTGCGGCACAAAAAGCATTTTGCGTATAGACGCCTGCTACACTGCTGCCTTCAGCGCAGCGCATCACGACCACATCGCGGCGGCCTACTGCTTTAATCCCAGCACTGGCTATACCTAACTCAAAGCCTGCTACAGGATGCATTTTTGGTAAATCACCTAATCCAACCGCCATACGATTTCTCCGCTCGATCTAATGCGCTCTGCGCGAAAAGAAACGCCGCACACAGATCTATTCTGGTGCGGCGTACATCTCAATAAACAATCACTACAAACTGCTCAGACGGCTCTATTGCCTTAGCTGATACGACCACAGCAATGTTTGTATTTTTTACCTGAGCCACAAGTACAGGGCTGGTTACGCCCAACCTTTGGCTCATTGCGCACTGGCGCGGCAGCCACTACAGGCTCAGATTCTTCTCCATCGTCTGCGGCTGAATCTTCAAAAACAGCCGTTTCTTCATGCTGAAACTGCATACGTTGCGCCATTTCTTCAGCACGCTGACGTGCGCGCTCGGCTTCTTCTTCTGGATCTTCTTGGCGAATCTGCACATTGGATAACACGCGGATTGAGTCACGCTTAATCGAATCCAGTAGATCACGGAACAAGTTAAAGGACTCACGCTTGTATTCTTGCTTTGGATTCTTTTGTGCATAACCACGCAAGTGAATACCGTGCCGCAAGTGATCCATCGCTGCTAAGTGATCTTTCCATAAATCATCCAACACCCGCAGAATAATTTGCTTCTCAAAATTACGTAAACCTTCAGCACCAACCAAGGCTTCTTTTTCTGCATAAGCGGCTACAACTTGATTCTGAATCCGCTCCAGCAAGGTGTCTTCGTACAAAGTATCATCCGCATCCAACCATTCTTGCACCGGCAACTGTACGCCAAAACCTTCGGCTAAAGCCTCTTCCAAGCCAGCAATATCCCATTGTTCAGGTAGCGACTGCGGTGGAATAAACTGCGCTATAGTGCTGGATAAAACCTCATATCTAAACTCAGTAACGACATCACCGACATCATCCGTTGAGAGCAAGTCATTGCGCATGTGGTAAATCACTTTACGCTGCTCGTTAGCCACGTCGTCGTACTCAAGCAATTGCTTGCGCATGTCGAAGTTACGCCCTTCAACCTTACGCTGGGCTTTTTCAATGGCGTTGCTAACCATGCGGTGCTCAATGGCTTCGCCTTCCTTCATGCCCAAGGCTTTCATAAAGTTTTTCACCCGATCAGAGGCGAAAATACGCATTAAACTGTCTTCCAGCGACAAGTAAAAGCGCGTTGAACCTGGGTCACCTTGACGACCAGAACGACCACGCAACTGGTTATCAATTCGGCGCGACTCATGACGCTCGGTGGCAATTACATGCAAACCACCGGCTTCAATCACCTGCTGATGGCGCTTTTGCCAACTGGCTTTAATGTCGGCAATTTGTTCTTCAGTGGGGTCTTCCAGCCCAGCCACTTCTGCTTCCCAACTGCCGCCCAACACGATATCGGTACCGCGACCAGCCATATTGGTAGCAATGGTGATTGAACCTGGACGACCTGCCTGGGCAATAATATCGGCCTCTAAGTCGTGATGTTTTGCGTTCAGTACCTTGTGTTCAATACCTTCCGCTTTCAGCACTTCAGAAATATGCTCAGAGCTGTCAATGGAGGCAGTACCCACTAACACCGGACGACCTTGCTCTTGGCATTCGCGGATATCAGCGATAATGGCTAGATATTTTTCTGGCTGCGTTAAAAACACCAAATCATTGTGGTCAATTCGCGCAACTTTACGGTGCGTTGGGATAACAGTGACATCTAAACCGTAAATCTGTCTAAACTCAAAGGCTTCAGTGTCAGCCGTACCCGTCATACCCGAAAGTTTTTCGTATAAACGGAAGTAGTTCTGGAAAGTGGTCGAAGCCAGAGTTTGGCTTTCTGGGTGAATATGCACACCTTCTTTGGCTTCAATGGCTTGGTGCAAACCTTCTGATAAACGACGCCCGTGCATGGTGCGGCCGGTATGCTCATCAACCAGCACCACCTCACCATTTTGTAAAATATACTCAACGTTACGGTGAAACAGCGTGTGTGCACGCAAGCCGGCATTGACGTGGGTTAGCAAGCTCAGGTTGCTAGAAGAGTACAACGACTCATGCTCAGCCAACAGGCCCATTTCTGTAAGCTTTTCTTCAATATACTGGTGACCGGCTTCGTTCAGCTCTACTTGGCGGCTTTCTTCATCAATGGTGTAGTGGCCGTCCTCCAGCACTTGCTCATCTTCACCCACTAAATGACGTTTCAAGGTAGGGATAATCAAGTTGATTTTTTTATACAACTCAGAGCTGTCTTCGGCTTGACCAGAAATAATCAAAGGCGTACGCGCCTCATCAATTAAGATCGAGTCCACTTCATCAATGACGGCAAAGTGCAATTCGCGCTGGAATTTCTCTTCTAGGCTAAACGCCATATTGTCGCGCAGATAATCAAAACCAAATTCGTTATTGGTACCGTAGGTAATATCGCTGGCATAGGCGGCGCGCTTATCTTCTGGATCTTGGAAAGGCACAACGACGCCAACACTCAAACCCAAAAACTCATACAAAGGACGCATCCAATTGGCGTCACGGCGCGCTAGATAGTCGTTGACCGTCACCACATGCACACCTTTACCCGGCAGTGCATTTAAATAGACCGCCAAGGTTGCCACTAACGTTTTACCCTCACCGGTGCGCATTTCGGCAATCTTGCCTTCATGCAAGGTTTGCCCACCAATCAGCTGTACATCAAAGTGGCGCATCCCCATGACACGCTTACTGGCTTCTCGCACCACTGCGAAAGCTTCAGGCAGGAGTTTATTAAGACTTTCACCACCCGCAAAACGCTCACGAAACTCATTGGTTTTAGCTTGCAACTGCTCATCGGACAGAGCCACCATCTGCTCTTCAAGCGCATTAATGGTATTCACCACTTTATACATGCGTTTGACATCACGATCGTTTTTGCTTCCAAGGAGCTTTCTGAATAAGGGCGCGAACATAATTAATAACGTTTCCATTTTTGGGGGTGAAGGCGCGTAAGTCGTACTGCACTCACCCGCACAAAAAATCCATTCTACCCGTATTTGCTAGCGAATAAAGTAGCCTTTATCAACACGCATACTTACCGGGCAGTTAATATAACTCCTAAACCACAGCCACTCTATTTTTGTCGGCTATACTGATTATGTAACATGGTACTGACTTGAGCATAATTCAAGGCCTATCCGGTCAAACGCTCACGCCAAAGTAATCAACCTGCCGTACGAGGTGAGCTATGAGCTACCGTCCTATTAAAGCGCAAAAAACCGACACGGTGTTGCACAATAATGCCTCACTGCAACGCTTAGTAGCACGCGCGCAGATCATTGACCGCTTACAAGTTCTTCTTAACCAATACTTGCAACCTGCTGTACGCCCATATTGTCGCCTTGCGACTTATCAAGACGGCACGCTAACTTTAATCGTCAGTGACGGGCATTGGGCCACCCGCTTACGCTACCAACAAAAACGCTTGC
>JAAYTE010000040.1 GCA_012518175.1 Gammaproteobacteria bacterium
GATATTGATGGGGTGATTGTTGCGTGCTCAAACTTGCAGCGCGCTTACCCAGCAGTAGCCATCGAAGTGCAGGCAGCTTTAGGCATTGAAGGCTTTGCCTACGATATGAATGTCGCGTGTTCTTCAGCCACCTTTGGCATTCAAGCTGCTGTTAATGCAATTCAAACCGATCAAGCCCGTGCCATTCTCATGGTGAACCCGGAAATTTGTACGGGGCACTTAAACTTCTGCGATCGTGACAGCCATTTTATTTTTGGTGATGCCTGTACTGCAGTTGTGTTGGAGGAGGCTGAATCAGCGGACTCCAAGCATCAGTTTGAAGTGGTGAGCACTAAATTGCTGACGCAGTTTTCGAATAATATCCGTAATAACTTTGGCTACCTAAATCGCTGTGCAGAAGAAGGCATTGGCGCTGAAGACAAGCTTTTTGTACAAGAGGGTCGCAAGGTCTTCCGTGAGGTTTGCCCTAAAGTTTCAAACTTGATTGCTGAGCATCTAGCAAGTAATCAGATTGATGTGCAGGATGTACAGCGCTTTTGGCTGCACCAAGCCAACTTAAATATGAACCTGTTGATTATTCGCCGCTTGCTTGGCCGTGATGCTACAGAAACAGAAGCACCAGTGATTTTAGATACCTACGCCAACACCAGTTCGGCTGGTTCTGTGATTGCCCTGCACTTGCACCAAGATGACTTGGCAAGTGGTGCTATTGGTGTTCTTAGTTCGTTTGGTGCGGGCTATTCAATAGGTAGCGTGATTTTACGTAAGATTTAACTGCACCCAGCAGCGCATAGGGTTGTACGCCGTATGCGCTAGCTAGATAAAGGTTTTAATCAATAGGTTTGATGCGCTTGGCAACAATTTTTTGGAGGCGCGGCGCACCAATCATAATAAGCATAAATGCAATTGGCCAAGCGATATAAAAAGCTCGAAACCAACGTAAGCTAAAACCAGCAGACATACCTGTATTGACCCAAGTAATCACAAAGGTCATTGCGGTAACCATATAGATTGACATCAAAACAGCAAAAACCAGTGGTGCAAAACGTGGTGCAATCACTAAGACACTCCTCTATAAAGTTATACCTTATTGTAAAGCACCTCGACTGAAATCTCACCTTTAACCTGTTGAAAAGGCTGGCTCGATACTATGTACGCATTGCATTTTTACGTTCCTGCAAGCCATCTTGAAGTTGTTAAGCAGGCGGTTTTTGCTGTGGGTGCGGGCAAAATTGGTGATTATCAAAACTGCTGCTGGCAAGTGCTAGGTGAAGGGCAGTTTAAACCCATGGCGGGCAGCCAACCCTTTATTGGTAGCCAGGATCGCTTAGAGAAAGTGCCTGAATGGCGTGTGGAAATGGTGGTCGCAGCGACCCATATTCAGCAAGCAGTTGCCGCTCTGAAAGCAGCACATCCCTATGAAGAACCAGCTTACTCTGTGTTGAGTTTAGTGCGCTTTTAGTGTGCTGCTGACAGTCTGTCACTGAACGTTCATCTGTTAGTCATCGCTTTGTAATAGCGACTTGTCAATATCCCCTGCAACACCAGTGAGGTTTACCGCACTGTGTTTTTGCCAATATAAGGGGAGTTTTCTATGATGCGCTTGCAGGTTAAACCAGTTGCCCGCACGGCTTTTGCAGTTAGTGCTTTAGCGTTAATTATTTCGTCGCCGGCTATGGCGGGGACTGTCACCACTGATGGGCCTGATATCACCATCAAAACTAAGGGTGGCTTCGAGGCCGCGGCGGTAGATAAGTCGTTTTCATTCAAGTTAGGCGGTCGTATTCAAGCAGACTTTGATCAGTTTGATGGTATTTATA
>JAAYTE010000253.1 GCA_012518175.1 Gammaproteobacteria bacterium
ATCAGGAATATCCGAAAGTAAAATAGCTTGCGCACCGAACTCATTGGCCAACTGCGTTGCACGCTCTAAGGTGCGGTTAGCCACCACAATCTTCTTTACGCCCTGTTCATGTAAATGACGGGCCACTAAGGTGATGGTTTCACCTGCCCCCACTAACAAGGCCTGACTTTCGCTCAGGTCAGTAAAAATTTGCCGCGCCAAACTGACCGCAGCATAGGCCACCGATACCGGGTTTTCACCGATAGCGGTATCGGTACGCACAGTTTTCGCCGTACTAAAGGTGGCCTGAAACAAGCGCCCGAGTAAAGGCCCTAAAGTTCCGGCCTCACGGGCAACGGCATAAGTTGACTTGATTTGCCCTAAAATTTGCGGCTCGCCCAGCACCAACGAGTCAAGCCCACAGGCCACACGCATCATGTGCTGAATTGCTTGATCGTCTTTGTGCACGTAAGCACAAGCCTGCAGATCTGCCACCGGCACATCATGGTATTGTGCAAGCCAGTTCAGTACCGCCTCGGGCTGCACATCCTCCATTTCCAGATAGAGCTCGCTACGATTACAGGTGGACAGTATGGCTGCTTCGCGACTGCCCACGACTCGACATAGCTGACGCAACGCATCAACTAATTGCTCTGGGCTAAAGGCCACGCGTTCGCGGACCGCCACAGATGCCGTTTTATGATTAATTCCAAGTGCAATAAAAGCCATGCATAGTCGCTAAAGGGGATTTAAAGCGGGCAATTGTCCTACTTCAAAGCCTTCAGAACAACCTCCCCTAAGAAAACACCACACATATGTGTAAAAAAAGCATATATTTTAGACTATCACATGAGAAATCGGTAATAGCATAAGCTCAAGTCGCTATTTGTGACTGAGAGTGTCGCGCGCGCGATCGCTGCTTGTGTCATGATGCAACTATTCTAACTTGTCTTGCCTTGTACTTATGAATAAATATTTTAGCCTCCTCGCAATCAGCATTATAGTTTCGGGCTGCCAAGCTTTGGCACCGGACACTCAATTCCCTATAGACGATACAGTTGCACCTGACTCGACACAAACCCACGCGCCCGTCAACGATACAGCCAACTTCTCACCAGAGACGCTGGTGAGCTTATTAACAGCTGAAATTGCTGGGCAACGCGACCGTTTTGATATTGCTTCGGACAATTATAGCCAGCAGGCACAACTTACCGCCGACCCCGGTGTTGCTGAGCGTGCGTTTCGCATTGCCGAGTACCTGGGTGAAGAGCAGCGCGCACTTGATAGCGCCATACTCTGGGCCAATGCTGCCCCCAACGACTTAGAAGCACAGCGCTCGGCTGCCATTCAGTTGGCTCAAGCTGAACGCTACGATGAAGCCATGCAGTATATGGAAAAAGTCTTACTGCAAAACGGTGATACTCAGTTCGACTTTTTGGCATTATCTGCCGCCCAGTCAGACCCAAAAACCAGAGCAGCCTTACTGCAAAGCTTTGACCGTCTATTAGTCAAGCGGCCCAACAATCCACAACTGGTATTTAGCAAAGCCATACTTCTGCACCAAGACGACCGCAGCCAAGAAGCCTTGCAGCTGCTAGAGCGCTTACCCAAGAAGCACGCCACAGTAACCACTATATTGCTGCGTGCCCGCTTACTCAGCCAACTCAATCGCGGCGCAGAAGCATTACCGGTATTAAGTGATGCACTCAAGCAATATCCCAATGAAAACCGCTTACGCATCACCTATGCCCGCCAATTGATTGAGCTTGATCGTCTCGAAGAGGCACGCGCTGAGTTTCTAGAGTTGCTGCAACAATCCCCCAGTGATGATGATTTACGCTTCTCCCTAGCCCTTATCAATATGGATCTTGGCGCTTGGCTTGAGGCTCAAGTTTACTTAGAAGAGTTAATTATTCGCGGTAGCCACAGTGATGCTGCGCACTACAACCTCGGCCAAGTATTAGAAAAACTGCAGGAAACTGAGCAAGCCCTCAACGCTTACAACTCAGTACAATCAGGTGCTAACTACCTCGCCGCCCAACAGCGCGTGATTGCCTTGCTCTTGAGCAATGAGCAACTCAGCGAAGCCACTACCCACTTTGAGTTGCAGCGTATGGTTCAGGCGGATTTAGCAATTCAACTGTACCTTATTGAAACTGAAGGCCTAGCCAACTACGACCACACAGAAACAGCTTGGCTACGGATCAATCAAGGCCTCAAACAGTACCCTGCCGAGCCAAGCCTGCTTTACACGCGCGCGATGATTGCGGATAAACGCAATGATTTAACTCAGCTTGAAGATGACTTACGCCAAATCATTGATAACGATCCCAATAATGCCATGGCCCTGAATGCCTTAGGCTATACCTTGGCAGACCGCACTGAGCGCCTAGAGGAAGCACGGCAACTGATTGAGCAAGCACACCAGCTAGAGCCCAACGACGCAGCCATTACCGATAGTTTAGGCTGGGTGTACTTTCGCCTTGGTGATCTAGACAGTGCTGAACGTCTCCTGCGCGAAGCCTATAACGGCTTACCTGATGCAGAAATAGCAGCCCACTTAGGCGAGGTCCTCTGGCTCCAAGGCAAGCGCACAGAAGCTCGGCGCATTTGGAACCAAGCCCTTAAAAATCAGCCTAATGACGCGACACTGCTCGACACCATGCAGCGACTTACCCAATAAGGACCACTCAACTGATGCGTTTATCCAGTTTACTTTTACTCTGCATGCTCTTGATCCTCGGTGGCTGCAGTCATTTCAGCACACAAGAGCAACTCAGCGGCAGCGGCCAAACCGACACTTGGCAATCGCATAAACAACGCATTGCGCCTCTTGATGCTTGGCAAATCAGTGGCAAGCTTGGGATTCGTAGCGAACAAGAGTCGGGTAGCGCCGTCATTTTCTGGCTGCAACGCCAAGACTACTTCGACATCCGCTTATCCGGCCCTCTCGGCCAAGGCTCCACCCGCTTAACCGGTCGCCAAGGCGCTGTGAGCTTAGACATTGCTAATCGCGGCACTTTTCACGCTGCATCCGCTGAAGAACTCATGCAACAACAACTGGGCTGGAGTTTGCCAGTAGAAAACTTACTGTGGTGGGTGCGCGGCCTGCCAGCACCTAACAGCAAAAGCCAACTGCAACTGGACAGCAACAGCCTTCTTGCGCAACTGGAGCAGGATCAGTGGCTGGTTGAATACCTCAGCTATCGCACAGAAAACGATTTACAACTGCCAGAGCGCATCAAGCTCAGTGGCGCCGGCCTCACTATCACCCTCGTCATTAAAGAATGGCAAGCACGGCAACTGGGCCAGTAACCACATGAACACAAAAACTTTAAAAGCGCCCCCACAGCAGTCTGTAGAGCTCAGTTTACCGGCACCGGCCAAATTAAACTTAATGCTGCACATCGTCGGCCGCCGTGCAGATGGCTACCATTTACTAGAAACCTTATTCCAGTTTTTGGACTACGCCGATACCTTGCACTTTAACAGCCGCGACGATGGCCAAATTATTTTGCATACACCCATCGATGGCGTAGCGCACGATGACAATTTAATTGTACGCGCCGCCCGCCTCCTGCAAAAAAACAGCAAAAGCAACTTGGGCGCAGATATTTGGCTGGATAAAAAACTCCCGGTTGGTGGTGGTATCGGCGGCGGCAGCTCCAACGCAGCAACCACATTACTGGGCCTTAATCACCTCTGGCGCACTGAACTCTCTTTGCCAGTCTTGGCAGAGCTAGGCTTGAGCCTCGGCGCGGATGTCCCAGTATTTGTCATGGGCCGCGCCGCATTCGCCCAAGGCGTCGGTGAAAAATTACAGCCAGTAGACTTGCCAGAACCTTGGTATTTAGTCGCTGTGCCGCCGGTATCTATTAGCACTGCAAAAGTATTTTCAGATAAAGGCTTGACACGTGATACCGAGCCGACTAATATACGCACCGTTCTCAAGCAAGGCGGTCACAACGATTGCCAAGCGGTAGTTGAGAGGTGTTACCCAGAAGTGCGTAACGCTTTGATCTTGCTAAACAAATATGTTGAAGCTCGATTAACTGGAACTGGAAGTTGTATATTTGGGGGCTTCCCAAACGAACAACAAGCTGCTAAAGTAGCCAACCAGATTTCAGAGAAACTACCAAGCTTTGTAGCACAAGGCGCTAACATCTCAATGTTGCACCGAGCACTACAAAACTTATCTGAACGCTGATTGTTCTACATTGTTAAAATGTAAAACTCTACAGGGGCGTCGCCAAGCGGTAAGGCAGCAGGTTTTGATCCTGCCATGCGTTGGTTCGAATCCAGCCGCCCCTGCCACATTACGAAACCTTCGTGGTTTCGCGTTGATCGCGAGACACGAAGGTTTTTTTCGTCAGGTCCACCCTCAGTAAAAAACAGGTACTGCGCGTGTCGAAGATGATGATCTTTACGGGGAACGCAAACCCCGACCTCGCTCGTCGTGTAGCAGCTCAATTGTATATTCCATTGGGCGATGCTTCGATTGGCAAATTCTCTGACGGTGAAGTCAGTGCGGAAATCAACGAGAACGTACGCGGTAAGGATGTTTTTTTAATCCAACCTACTTGCGCGCCAACCAATGATAACCTCATGGAACTCATTGTTATGATTGATGCGTTTCGCCGCTCTTCAGCGTCACGTATCACCGCCGTGATTCCTTACTTTGGTTACGCTCGACAAGACCGTCGTCCACGCTCAGCCCGTGTTGCTATCAGTGCTAAAGTTGTTGCTGATATGCTTTCCGGTGTTGGTGTTGACCGCGTACTGACTGTTGACTTACATGCCGACCAAATTCAAGGCTTCTTTGATATCCCAGTCGACAACATCTACGGTTCTCCAGTGCTAGTGGATGATATCCATGCCCAGCGCTTCGAAAACCTAATGATTGTATCTCCGGATATTGGTGGTGTTGTACGTGCTCGTGCTGTCGCTAAAGCGCTAGGTGTTGACCTTGCAATTATTGACAAGCGTCGCCCCAAAGCCAACCAATCAGAAGTAATGCACATTATCGGTGATGTTGATGGCCGCACCTGCATTCTGGTGGATGACATGGTTGATACAGCCGGCACTTTGTGCACAGCTGCTAAAGCTTTAAAAGAGCGTGGCGCTTCAAAAGTACTAGCGTATTGCACACACCCTATTTTCTCTGGCCGTGCTCTCGAAAACATTGAGAACTCATTGCTGGATGAAATTGTTATTACCAATACTATTCCGCTGTCTGCTGCAGCTCAGGCTTGCACGCGCATCCGTCAACTCGACATTGCGCCTGTAGTTGCTGAAGCTGTACGCCGGATCAGTAATGAAGAATCGATTAGCGCGATGTTCCGTTGAACAGCGAGCAATCAACAACCGCCTAACTAAACTTAGGCTTTCACAACCCCGCTCGTCACTGGTCGCAAGTTGGCGGGCGTTGTTGTTTTTTTGGAGAGATACACATGAGCGAATTTACTCTTAATGCACAAGCGCGTAGCGACTTGGGGAAAGGTGCGAGCCGCCGCCTACGTCGTAACGCGGATCTAGTTCCTGCCGTTATTTACGGTGGTGACAGTGAACCTGCTTCAATCAGCCTACAAAACCGTGAAGTAACTAAACTGTTACTTAACGACGCAGCATTCAGTAGTATTTTAGTGCTGAACGTTGACGGTAAAAAAGAAAATGTTCTGATCAAAGACTTGCAGCGTCACCCAGCTAAAGGCTTTGCGATGCACGCAGACTTTATCCGCATTGTTGCTGGCCAAAAACTGACCACCATTATCCCAGTTGTTCTTCTCAACGAAGAAAACTGTGTTGGTGTCAAAATGGGTGGTGGTGATATCTTCCGTCTCGCCACTGAGATCGAAGTAACTTGCTTACCGCAAGACCTACCTGAGTCCATCGAAGTTGACATGCTCGAAGTTGACTTGAACGAAACTGTTCACTTGGCTGACATCAAAGCACCTAAAGGCGTTGAGTTCACCGCTCTTGAACAGGACAACAACATTGCAGTTGCGACTGTAAGCCCTGCACGTGTTGAAGAAGTAATCGACGAAGAACAAGATCAGCCTGCAGAAGCAGCAGCTGAAGGTGAAAGTGAAGAAGAGAAGTAATCTCTTCAGCGCTTAACCTGTAAGACAAGGAGCTCCCGTAGTGAATGCTGTTCAACTGATCGTCGGCCTAGGTAATCCAGGCCCAGAATACGACCAGACCCGGCATAACGCGGGAGCTTTTTTTGTGGAACGTCTTGCCGCACAGCATGGCGTCAACCTCAGCTTTGATAAAAAGTATTTCGGCCTGACCGGTAAACTCAACTATCAAGGCCGCGATGTGCGCTTACTGATCCCAACCACCTATATGAATCGTAGCGGTCAAGCTGTAGCTGCGCTAGCAAACTTCTTCAGAATCAAGCCTGAAGAGATTCTAGTCGCCCATGATGAGTTGGATATGCCGCCTGGCGTATGCAAACTCAAGCTTGGCGGCGGACACGGTGGACATAATGGACTACGGGATATCATTGCCAGCCTCGCTAATCAAAAAAACTTCTATCGCTTGCGCATAGGCATCGGTCACCCAGGCCATAGCAGCCAAGTGTCTAACTACGTCCTCGGCCGTGCACCGCGCAACGAGCAAGAACTCACACTCACCAGTATCGAATTCGCCCTTGGCGTACTGCCTGATCTTCTTGACGGTAATTTTTCCCGCGCAATGCAGCAGTTACACAGCCAAAAGGCTTGACTCTTTTTTTCCCGAGGGACTCATCATGGGATTTAACTGCGGTATCGTAGGTTTGCCCAACGTAGGCAAGTCAACCCTATTTAATGCTTTAACCAAATCAGGCATTGCTGCCGAAAACTTTCCGTTCTGTACGATCGAGCCAAACACAGGCATCGTTGCTGTACCTGATCCGCGCTTAGTGCCGTTAGCTGAGATAGTGCAACCAGAGCGTGTTCTGCCCACCACTATGGAGTTTGTCGACATCGCCGGCTTAGTTGAAGGCGCTTCTAAAGGTGAAGGTTTAGGTAACAAGTTCTTAGCCAATATCCGCGAGACCGATGCTATTGCTCACGTTGTACGCTGCTTTGAGGACGATAATGTCATTCACGTATCCAACTCAGTTGACCCTAAGCGTGATATTGAAATCATCGATCTAGAACTGATTTTTGCCGACCTAGAAAGCTGTGAAAAACAATTACAGCGCGTAGCACGTAATGCTAAGGGCGGCGACAAAGAAGCGGTGGCGCAAAAAGCCTTGCTCGAACAGCTTATCCCCCACTTCACTGAAGGCAAGCCCGCACGCTCGCTACTAAAAAGCTGGAGTGACGATGAGAAGCAAATTATCCGTGGCTTTCATTTATTGACCACCAAACCTGTAATGTACATTGCTAACGTTGCTGAAGACGGCTTTGAAGACAACCCTTTCCTCGATATCGTCCGCGCTATCGCCGAGGAAGAAGGCGCACCAGTCGTGCCTGTGTGCAACAAAATCGAAGCGGAAATTGCTGAGCTGGATGACGGCGAAGAAAAAGACATGTTCCTTGAGGCCCTCGGCCTTGAAGAGCCCGGCCTTAACCGTGTAATTCGTGCTGGCTACGAGCTACTCGAACTGCAAACCTACTTTACTGCAGGGGTTAAGGAAGTACGTGCCTGGACAGTTAAAGTGGGGGCCACTGCGCCTCGCGCCGCTGCAGCCATCCATACGGACTTTGAAAAAGGCTTTATCCGCGCTGAAGTCATCGGTTACGATGATTTTATCCAGTACAAAGGTGAAGCAGGCGCTAAAGAAGCCGGTAAGTGGCGTCTTGAAGGCAAAGAATACATCGTTAAAGACGGCGATGTGATGCACTTTAGATTCAACGTCTAAGCTCGGCACTGCCCCCTATGCGATACGGCGTGCTACAGTTTTTTCATAGCATGCCGATATCTCATGTCTAGAAGCATTCAAAACACTTGATTAAAAACATTGCTGCAGCGTTTATAGCAGCGGTATAAATACACCCTACCCTTCTATACGTATTTGAGCGCTATAGTACCTTTAAACCAGTCCTGCACATGACTGAAACACGGATATTACGAGACACTCTCATATGAAAAATATAAACGTATCAATCAAATTAGCTTTTGGACTGGGTGCTATTTTGCTATTAATTGTCGCTTTAGCGGCAAATAGTCTTTACAACATCAAGCAAATTTTGATGCGTGGCGATAACACACTGCAACTCACCAAGATTGATAACGCAAGCAGAAGTTTATTAGTCGCCAGTGCCCAATACAAACTGACCGAAAACGAACACTATATTCAAGAAACTCAATCTCTAATTAACGACATTAGACAGATTATCAACGATGTTACGCCCAAATTAACTGAAGCACGCGGGAAAGCTAGCATTGCTCAAATCAGTAAAAATATTGATGATTATGAAAAAGCCTTTAACGGCAATAGCCAAGCCCAGCAAAATAAAGCAGCCAACTTGGTTAGCGCAGTCAATAGCGGAGCACAAGCAAACGCACTGTTTAGTGAGCTCAAAACACTCATCAACGGCAACGCAGAAAACCCTACTTTTCATGAAGATTATTACGATACCGTGACAGGCCGCTTAGCCGCTGATCTCGCTGAAGCACGTCACGTCTTAGCCTATACCGCGCGCGTATTCTTAATGGAAGGCACTGACCAAAGTCTGCAACGTTTAGAAAGTAGTTTTAATGCATTACAAGATATCAATGCCAAGCTTCAGCCAAGAGTACCCGAACAAACAGCCGCTATGCTGAAGGATGCAATGGTCGCACTCGAAAGCTATATGGAGGTCTTGCGCCATTCCCACGCTCTAAGCACAGCTCAACTAGAAGCCGAGCACGCCATGAATGCTGTGTACGCCAATTTGCGAACCAACATTGATGAGCTCTTAGAAATCCAAACCAACTTCCGCGCTAAAGTGGCCAACAGCTCGAAAATAACCTCTGTGACACTCTCCTTGATCGCGATTGTGCTTGCTGTACTGATTGGCTTCACTATCGTTAAACAAATAACCAGCCCGCTCAATCAAGCAATCAGAATTGCTCAAGCCATTGGCAACCGTGATATGACCGGCACTGCGATTGAGCCGCGCGGCGATGAGTTTGGCACGTTACTCAAAGCGCTGGAGCAAACCCGCGCTAACCTAAGTGAAGCGTTAGGAGAAGTTGGCGGCATCACTACACAACTTGCAGCGGCTGCTGAAGAGTTATCTGTGGTAACCAATCAAACCAGTGCAGGTGTCAATAACCAGCGCATTGAGACTGAACAAGTCGCCACAGCCATGAATGAAATGTCAGCCACTGTGCAAGAGGTCGCGCAAAACGCTGAAGAAGCTGCCGCCGCGGCACAAAAAGCCGATACACAAGCCAAGACGGGTAACAAGGCACTACAGGTTGCTCTAGCTGATATTAACCAGCTGTCTGAAGATGTAAACCACAGTGCAGAAGCGATACAGCGCTTGAATAAAGACAGCAGCAGCATTGGCACCGTACTCACTGTTATTAACAGTATTGCCGAGCAAACCAACTTATTGGCCTTGAATGCCGCCATTGAAGCGGCGCGCGCGGGAGAAGCAGGTCGAGGTTTTGCGGTGGTGGCCGATGAAGTGCGTAACTTGGCGCATCGCACCCAAGAGTCAATCGGGCAAATTGAACAGTTAATTGCTAACTTACAACACGGTTCGCAAAATGCAGTTGATATGATGGATAGCAGTCGCACACTGGCAAGTCTAACGTTAGAGCATGCACAGCAAGCAGGTGATGAACTAGCAGCGATTATGCGCACTGTTTCTGAAATTCAAGCGATGAATATTCAGATCGCTACCGCAGCAGAAGAGCAAAGTGCTGTAGCAGAAGAAATTAACGCCAGCGTAGTCAACGTCAACAATATTGCTGACCAATCTGCTGCTGCGGTTGAAGAGACTTCGGCTTCATCGGCTGAGCTGGCAAGACTTGGCCAGTCATTACAAAGCCTCGTGGCGCGCTTTAAAATCTAAAACAACAGCACGACATGGCATTACTCAAACAGTAATGCCATGTGATTTAAAACGTACAAATACCATTACACTTCTATTCTCGCACTGATGCTAATAACTCTGAGCTTGACTAATTTTAAACAGCGCATCCTCTCACGATGTAGGTACACTCGCCTGCAGCGCTTGATCAATACGCTCATGGCTGTAAGTAATTTCTGTTTTGCCGTGCGCTGCCGGCTTACCATCCGCACCGATATTGACGAACACCATGCGATCAATAGTGAGAATGTTTTTATGGGTGATCTTATTACGCACCACGCAACGCATGGTGATCGACGTGCGACCAAAGGCCGTTGCAGTAATGCCTAATTCGATAATATCGCTTTGTTTGGCTGAGCTGACAAAGTTCACTTCAGAAATCAGCTTAGTCACAACGTTTTGATTACCCAGCTGCACAATCGCATAAATCGCTGCTTCTTCATCAATCCAGCGCAATAAACTGCCACCAAATAAGGTGCCATTGGGATTTAAATCTTCTGGTTTAACCCATTTACGGGTATGAAAGTTCATTCTTATAGTTTCCTTTTAAGCGATACAAGGGCAATCTACCAACACCCCAAGACTCTTTTATACAGTTAAACTGAGCCCTAATGTTGGAG
>JAAYTE010000254.1 GCA_012518175.1 Gammaproteobacteria bacterium
AGCCTGCTTCTACTGAGGCGAGCTGATCTTTATCCCCCAATAAAATTAGACGAGCATGTTTAGGCAATGCTTGCAACACACTATGCATCATTTCCAAATCGATCATCGAGGCCTCGTCAATCACCAAAACATCAACCACTAAAGGGTTGTTACTGTTATGACGGAAGTGACGGGTATTAGGCAAACTGCCCAACAGTCGGTGCAAAGTCGTCACCGCTGTGGGAATCGCATCTTGCACTGACTGTGTCACCGGCAATGAAGCAACTTGCTGACCAATGGACTCGGTCAGACGCGCCGCGGCCTTACCGGTTGGCGCTGCTAGCTGAATACGTAATGCCTGTCCTGCCTGCAGCGCACTTTGCTGCAGCAGTGCCAACAAGCGCACCACAGTGGTGGTTTTGCCTGTACCAGGGCCGCCAGTTATTAGGGTCAGTTGACCTTGTGCGGCCATAGCACAGGCCACTTTTTGCCAATCTGTTTGGCGCTGTCCTGCGACAAGCAAGGGTTCATTGAACAGCTCGTTGAGGCGCTGAGAGAAATCAGCGGCGAGCGGCATTTCAGTCGCAATGCGTTGCACCAAGTGTTGCGCTACAGTGCTTTCATACTGCCAGTAACGGTATAAATACAGCCGCCCAGACAATAAAACTAAGGGTTTAGCGCTGGCGTCCGAACCCTGCTGGTACAGTAATTGCGTATTTTGCAATGCCGCAACCCAGTCTTTCTGGCTCACTGCGGCCAATAGCGCCGAGGGTAATAAAGGCTGCTGCTCAACCGCTCGCCCCTCTGGTGGCAATAAAAGAGCTAAATCCGGATCACGCAAAACGCTGGGTAAATCTAAGCAAATATGCCCATGCCCCAACTGATGGCTGACCAGAGCCACCGCCAGCAGCGCCAGTGGCTGCGCATTTGGATCAAGCTGGCCCAGCAGTTTGACCAGAGCAACATCCAGCGCTCGTATCCAACCGGCATCCAGCCAGTCTTGCAGCAACAGATATAGATTATCGCGATTGCTTAAAGCCTGCTCAACAGTTAAGCGCTCAATTTGTTCGACGCCAACAGGCATCACCTCTTCACCAAAAAGTTCACCTTGCTGAATCATTTATAGCGCCTCCTGATCCTTGGTTTTAAACAACGCATCTAAGCGCTCAATCATTGCTCGGTCAGGTCTGGCGTGATGCAAACCTTGGGTTTCATTGTTTGCACCACGCAAAAACATATACAGCGCGCTCCCCATATGGGTGTCGTAGTCATAATCATTGATGCGCAACTTGAGCAGGCGATGCAAGGCCAATATATACAGGCTGTACTGCAAGTCGTAGCGGTGCGTTAATACGCAGTTATCCATGGCTGCTTGACTGTAATCAGCATCACCTTCGCCCAGCCAATTGGACTTGTAATCCACCACGTAATAGCGGCCTTGATGCTCCAAAACCAAGTCAATAAAGCCTTTAAACATGCCGTTGAGGCGCTCAGGCTGTAGATACGGGCGCTCTGCCCCTGGCAAAATAAACTCACGCACCAGTTGATCAATATACACAGTGTTGGTTTGGTGGCTGGCAAACCAAAACTCCATCTCAGCTTGATAGTGGCGCAGCTCAGTTAGTGCCATAGGCTGCTCAGCCAATACAAATGGCTGCTGGATATACTCGCTCAACCAAGGCCAAAGCAGCTCTGCATGCTGTTCAAATCCATAGGCCTCGCAGCGCGCTTGAATAAACTGCTGCGCTTGCTCAGGATTCTTTAACACAGCGGCAAAACCTTCATCAGCGGCCCACTCGAGCAAACTGTGCAAGAAAGTACCGGGCTTCGCCCCGCGCGGAAAACCATGGATACCTTGCGCGGCTTCTAGATTAAACCCAGCACTGTCAGGCACATCAGCGTTATACAGCTCATCATCACTGATGTTTTGCGCTAAAGCAGATTGTGGTGCCAAGTCCTCCCCACGCTGCATGGATTGCAACTCAGGGCTAGGCGCTTGGGCAGTTAAACGCAATGCGCTGTAAGACGCGATCCACCAATGCTCACGGGTGCGGCGCTGCGCAATGCGCCACTTGGGGTTAAACGCGCCAGACTGATCATGCACGATCTCGTTATCACTTGCTGGCATCACAGCAACATGGCTGAGCAAATTTCCTGCCGCGCTTTGCTCGGGTGCTAGAGCCAAAGGTGCCAACCACTGTTCAAGCGCTAAACTGTTGGGCAAGGGCTGTCCGGCATTGAGCAAATAACCAATGGCGCTACGGTGCAGTACAGAGGTTTTCCCCTG
>JAAYTE010000255.1 GCA_012518175.1 Gammaproteobacteria bacterium
CAAGCAGACCAATCGGTGCGCTTTCATATCACCCACAGCGCGCAGCGCGAAGTGGAGGTGCTGCATGATCAGTTATTGGCCTGTTTTAACGCAGACCCCAGCTTAAAACCGCGCGATATCATTGTCATGGTGCCGGATATCAATAGCTACGCGCCACATATTCAAGCTGTCTTTGCGCAGTATGGCCGTGATGATTTGCGTTCTATTCCATTCACACTCTCTGATCAAGCCGAGCAAAGTACTGAGCCGCTGTTGATTGCCTTGCATGAGTTGCTGCGTTTGCCTGAGTCGCGTTTAACCGTCACAGATATCATGAGCTTCTTAGATGTGCCGGCGTTGCGTGCGCGCTTTGCCATTGAGGAAAGTCATTTGCCGACATTGCAACGTTGGTTGACCGGTGCTGGCGTACGTTGGGGCTTAAATGCTAAGCACCGCGAAGACTTTGCTTTGCCACAGGGCCTTGAACAAAACACTTGGGATTTTGGCCTACAACGTATGCTCTTGGGCTATGCCATGGGAGATAGCGACGCCTATGCAGGCATTCAGCCTTATGATGAGGTGGGTGGTTTGGATGCCGCTTTAATTGGCCCGCTAACGCACTTTTTAGATGCGCTACAACACCTGCATAAACAGCTCAGCGACAGCCATCAGTTCGCGACATGGCGTACTGTTTTTTTAGCCATGCTCGAGCAGTTTTTCTTGGTGGAAGAGGATGCCGATTACTTATTAATGCAGCGCCTGCGCGAGGGCTGTGAGCAGTGGTACCAGCTCTGCATTGATGCTGCTCTGGATGAGCCGCTAACCTTGGCTGTGGCGCGGGAAGCTTGGTTAAGTAATGTTGATACTGATCACTTGAGTCAGCGTTTTTTAGCCGGCTCGGTCAACTTCTGCACGCTCATGCCCATGCGCGCGATACCTTTTCGCATGGTGTGCCTACTGGGTATGAATGATGGCGACTACCCACGCGTTCAAGCACCGCTAGATTTTGACTTAATGGGCAGTGATTATCGTCCTGGTGATCGTTCGCGCCGTGAAGATGACCGCTACCTGCTCTTAGAAGCATTATTGTCCGCACGGGAAAAGCTCTATGTCAGCTGGGTAGGGCGCAGTGTGCGTGATAATACTGAGCGCCCACCGTCAGTTTTGATTGCGCAACTGCGTGATCATCTCGCCAGTGGTTGGCATCTGCCTAATGATCAGTCATTGCTGGATGGGTTGACCACAGTGCATCCGCTGCAACCGTTCAGCCAGCATTACTTTACGCCAAGCTCTGAGCAGGGTGATTTATTCTCTTATGCTTTTGAATGGTCTGCTTTACATCAAAGCAGTGCCGTAGAGAGCCCAGTAGCGCTGCCGAACTTCGTTGCCGACAGCAGCATGACACCTGAGCAATTGCAGCGCTTTTTACGTGATCCTGTGAAGTACTTTTTCAATGAGCGCCTCAAAGTGCATTTGGATCAGCTTGAGCTGGAACTGTTTGAAGATGAGCCTTTTGCGCTGGATGGGTTGCAGCGCTTTAGCTTGCAGTATGAGCTCTTAAGTGCCGGTCAACATGCAGCGCCTAGCGCAGACCTGCTGCAAATTTTAGAGTTACACAGCGAAAAATTACAACGCAGCGGTGCTTTGCCGATGCGAGCGTTTGGTGAGCAAGTGCGCGCCGAGTTAATTGAGCCTTTATTGGCGCAGTTAGAGCATTATCGCGCTCTTTGCGCTGCTTGGCCGTACCAAGAGGATACTGCCCGTATTATTGATCTGCGCCATGGGCAGATTCATCTGGAAGGTTGGCTCGGTGGTCTACGCACTGCCACGCTCACGCCAAACCCCGCTCAAGAGTACGCTCGCATTGAGCTGATTGCCGGCAGAATACATCGCGGTAAAGAGCGCAGTTGGCATCGCCTATTACGGCCTTGGGTGCAACATGTGCTTATCAATGCCAGCGGCTTATCGACGCAAACTCTAATTGTTGCCCAAGAAAGCAGCATTGCCTTTACGCCCATAACTGCTACTAACGCCGTGGCAATTGTCGAGACGTGGCTGGCATGTTGGCAGAGCGGTTTGAATCAACCTATTCCTGTGGCATTTAAAACCGCGATGGATTACTTGAAGAACCAATCCACAAGTAAAGCCAAAGCAGTCTATGAGGGGAGCTTCCAAGCGGCCGGTGAAGTGCAGCAAAGCGCAGCTTTAGCGCGGCAGTACCCAAGCTTCACCGAACTGCTGGCTGATGAAACCTTTGCCGAGTGGGCCAGCATGTTATACGGCTCGCTGTTGGAGGCGGATATTATGAGTCTAGAGCGTCAAGGAGAGTCCTCATGAGTCAGTTCAATAGCCCAGAGCGCGCCTTGGCCTTAGAGTTTCCACTGCATGGCAGTCGTTTAATTGAAGCCAGTGCCGGTACTGGTAAAACCTATACCATTGCGGCCTTGTATGTGCGTTTAATCCTGCAGCATGGCTTGCTTGCAGATGCAGCTTTCAATCGTCACTTATTGCCGCCAGAAATACTGGTGGTGACCTTCACTGATGCTGCGACCCAGGAGTTACGTGATCGTATCCGTGCCAAGTTGGTGGAAGCTGCGCAAGTTTTTCGTGGCGAGCAGGATACGCCGGACGCTTTATTAGAAAGCCTGCGTGAAGACTACCCAGCACAACAGTGGCCTTCATGCGCGCAACGGCTTGATCAAGCCGCACAGTGGATGGATGAAGCCGCTGTTTCAACCATCCACTCATGGTGTCAGCGCATGCTGCGCGAGCATGCCTTTGATAGCGGCAGCTTGTTTACGCAAACCTTAGAAACGGATCACTCCGAATTGCTGGCTCTGGTGGTCAAAGACTATTGGCGTCAGCAGTGTTATCCGCTGCAAGGCAGTAATGTACTTTGGACTTTAGAGCATTGGCAGCAACCAGCAGTTTTGCAACGCAAAATTTATCCGCTGCTGAGTGCGCAAACAGACTTACTCAGCAGTCCTTCGCAAACTTTGGCGCAGTTGCTGGATGCTGGGATCACAGCGCAGCAGCAGACGCTTGCGCAGCTAAAAGAAAACTGGTCGCAATGGTCGCAAGAGTTGCGTGATATTTTGGACCAAGCAGTGGCGGCCAAAGCAGTTAATGGCCGGGTGATTCAGGCGCGTTTTTATACCCCGTGGTTGGATAAGCTAAAAGCCTGGGCTGAAGACAGTGAGCAAACGCAACTTGAAATTGGTACAGGTTTTACTCGCTTAACACCTGAAGGCTTACATGCTGCTTGGAAAGACACTAGCGCAGTACCTGAGCACCAAGCACTGCAAGCCATGCGTGATTTGCCGGAGCAGTTGAATCAGCTGACCCATGCTTTAGATGAACAGGCTTTATGGCATGCCGCAGACTGGATCAAACAACGCTTTAACTTGGAAAAACAGCAGCGTGCCGAGATGGGTTTTGATGACATGCTGACACGGCTGGATCAGGCGTTACAGGGACCTAGCGGTGAGCGCTTAGCCGCTGTGATTCGGCAGCAATTTCCCATTGCGATGATTGATGAGTTCCAAGATACCGACCCTTTGCAATACCGCATTTTTGACACTATTTACCGCATCGCCGAGAACAATAGAGAGACGGGCTTGTTTTTAATTGGCGATCCAAAACAAGCCATTTATAGCTTTCGCGGTGCGGATATTCATACCTATTTATCTGCGCGCCGGGCAACTGAAGGTCGGCATTACAATCTCGATACCAACTTTCGCTCCACTGAGTCTATGGTCGCCGCTGTTAATCAGCTGTTTGTTCAAGCAGAAGAGCGGCCCGAAGGGCAAGGCGCCTTTTTGTTTCGTGAAGGGGTGAGTAATGAGCTGCCTTTTTTACCGGTGCTGGCTAAAGGTCGTCAAGAACAGTGGTGGGTTGCGGGCAGCGCGCAACCCGCTTTAACGCTGTGGCGCTTAGAAACAGAGGAGCCGGTTGCCAGTAGCCAGTATATTGAAGAGATGGCTGCCAGTAGCGCTACAGAAATTGCCCGCTTGCTTAATTTGGCTGCAGAGGCTCAAGCTGGCTTTAAAAATTCTGAAGGTCAATTACAACCCTTGCAGCCAAATGATATCGCAGTGTTAGTGCGCAATATGGCGGAGGCGCAGGCGATTCGTAAACAATTGGCGTTGCGCCATGTGCGCAGTGTTTACCTATCTGATAAGGACTCAGTGTTTGCCAGCCAAGAAGCTCAAGATGTGATGGCGTGGCTGCACGCCTGTTTACATCCAGATAATGAGCGCGCTTTAAAATCCGCCTTAGCTTGCAGCACTTTTGCTTTGTCGTTGAGCGAATTGGAGCGCATCAATCAGGATGAGCTGCTTTGGGAGAAGCGGGTTTTACAGTTCAAGGGTTACCTGGAACGCTGGCATAAGCAGGGCGTACTGCCAATGTTGCGCA
>JAAYTE010000256.1 GCA_012518175.1 Gammaproteobacteria bacterium
GACAGCCTGCTCTACAAGCAACTGTGTCATTAATATCAAAGTATTATCCGCGGCAACTGAGCAACTCCAGTTAGAGGCTCAAGCGTCCTGCTCGGGACTTAGCCGCCGACAAATTATGCGCCAGCAAAGTTTGCTGGTGATGGGCGTGGCAGAGGGCAATGGCTAGCGCATCTGAAGCATCAATTTGTGGTTTCTTGGTCAGTTTCAAGAGGTGCATAACCATCATTTGCACCTGTTCTTTAGCTGCTCGACCGCTGCCTACAATGGCTGATTTTACCTGCGTAGCACTGTATTCAGACACCCCAAGCCCTGCTTGAGTACCGGCCACAATTGCCACGCCACGGGCCTGCCCTAATTTAAGCGCAGAGTCCGCATTACGCGCCATAAACACCTGCTCAATGCCCATAGTATCGGGCTGATAGGTTTGAATAATTTCACTGACCCCAGCAAACACCGCATTTAAGCGCTCAGCCAGCTCACCTGTGCCGGTGCGAATACAACCAGAGGCCACGTACTCACAGACTCGGCCATTGTCACGAATAAGGCCGTAACCGGTAATTCGCGAGCCTGGGTCTATGCCCAAAATAAGTGTCATTGCAATGATCCTTGCTTATTGTGCTGACCCCGGCAAGGTAACAACGCCTAAAGCCAACAGATAAAAAAACCCCTGGGCTTGCCAAGCAAACAACCAGAGGTTTATCGGTGCAGCACCGCTGTTTAAAGCTTACAGCTGCTCCATAATCTCATCAGAAATTTCCGCATTGGAATAGACGTTCTGTACATCGTCTAAATCTTCTAAGACATCAATCAAACGCATGACTTTTTCTGCACCGTCTAAATCCAGCTCAGTGGTCATGGTTGGAATCATGGTGACCTCGGCCTGCTCCGCGGCAAAACCTGCTGCGGTTAAAGCTTCACTGACGCTGATAAAATCAGCAAAAGTAGTCAACACCTCCACCGAACCGTCATCCTGTGTTTCGATATCCTCAGCGCCAGCTTCTAAGGCTGCATCCATCAAAGCTTCTTCATCCACTCCCGGCGCATACAAAATCTGGCCTTTGCGCTCAAACAAGTACGCTACAGAACCATCAGTACCGAGGTTGCCGCCATACTTGTTAAAAGCGTGACGAATTTCAGCGGCAGTACGGTTACGGTTATCGGTCATTGCTTCAACAAAGACGGCCACACCATTGGGTGCATAACCTTCGTACACCAACTCTTCAACGTTATCACCATCATTGGAGCCAACCCCACGGGCAATGGCGCGATCAATGGTATCGCGGGTCATGTTGGCGCCAAGCGCTTTATCCACGGCCAAACGCAAACGCGGGTTATCGGCAACAACACCGCCGCCCTGCTTGGCAGCAACGGTCAACTCGCGAATTAACTTGGTGAAAATTTTGCCGCGCTTATTATCTTGACGCTCTTTGCGGTGCTTGATGTTTGCCCACTTGGAATGCCCAGCCATAACAACTCCCGTTTCTATGTCTTTACTGTGGTAACTAGCAACTGCGGTGTGTAGATTTTACAGCGCTGCTCTGCAACGCTGTAAACACGGCAGCCTTCCTCTATTTTTATTCAGCCTTCGGCTGCTCACGCAAGCGGATATGTAAATCACGCAGCGCCGTATTATCAACAGTGCCCGGTGCTTGCGTCATCACACAGGCAGCGCTTTGCGTTTTCGGGAAAGCAATGACTTCGCGAATGGATTGTGCACCGGTCATCAGCATCACTAAACGGTCTAATCCAAAGGCCAAACCGCCGTGTGGTGGCGCACCGTACTTGAGTGCATCGAGCAAGAAGCCAAACTTCTCTTGCTGTTCAGCCTCATCAATACCAAGAATTTCAAATACAGTTTGCTGCATGCTGCGATCATGAATACGGATCGAACCACCGCCCAACTCTGTACCGTTAAGCACCATATCATAGGCTCTGGACAGCGCAGTGCCAGGGTTGGCACGCAGTTCTTCAGCTGAGCACTTGGGTGCTGTAAACGGGTGGTGGATCGCAGTGAGCGAGCCATCCTCGTTATTTTCAAACATGGGGAAATCAACCACCCACAGCGGTGCCCACTCGCAGGTCAGTAAGTCTAAGTCATGGCCTAAACGAATCCGTAACGCGCCTAAAGCATCGCTAACAATCTGTGCTTTATCCGCGCCAAAGAAGACGATATCGCCATCGACTGCACCAACACGATCCAGAATCGTATTGAGGTTCTCTTCTGGAATAAATTTAACAATCGGTGACTGTAAACCTTCCGCACCTTTAGCGCGCTCATTGACTTTGATGTACGCCAAACCACGTGCGCCGTAGTTGCTCACATATTTGGTGTACTCATCAATTTTACCCCGTGGCATGCTGCCCTGACCGGGTACACGCAACGCAGCGACACGACCTTTAGGATCATTGGCAGGACCACTAAACACTTTAAAATCAACTTCGGTGAGCTGATCAGCAATGTCCACGAGCTCCAGCGGAATGCGCAAGTCGGGCTTATCGGAACCGAAGCGACGCATCGCTTCTTCATACGGCATATGTGGGAACTCAGCGAACTCCACATCCAGCACATCTTTAAACAACTGACGCACCATGGTTTCAGTGACGGACATAATGTCCGCCTCATCCATAAAGCTGGTTTCGATGTCAATCTGGGTAAACTCTGGCTGACGGTCCGCACGCAAGTCCTCATCACGGAAGCACTTAGCGATTTGGTAGTAACGGTCAACCCCAGCCACCATCAATAACTGCTTAAACAGCTGCGGTGATTGCGGCAATGCAAAGAAACTGCCGGGATGAGTACGGCTGGGCACTAAATAGTCCCGCGCACCTTCTGGCGTAGCACGGGTTAAAATTGGCGTTTCCACGTCCAAGAAGCCA
>JAAYTE010000257.1 GCA_012518175.1 Gammaproteobacteria bacterium
GTTTATTTAATAGGAACACCATGACAGACGATCTCATCACCGACGCTGAGTTGCCCGTACGCCGTCGTGAAATTAAAAGCTATGTGATGCGTGCCGGACGAATGACCGACGGGCAACAGCGTGGTTTGGACGAGGGTTGGCCCAAGTTTGGTTTACTACTAGCCGATGGTCCGCAAGATTTTGATCAGGTTTTTGGCCGTCAAGCACCGCGCACCCTAGAAATTGGCTTCGGCATGGGGCAGTCATTATTAGAAATGGCCAAAGCCGCTCCGGAGCAGGACTTTATTGGCATCGAAGTGCACCGCCCAGGTGTTGGCTCGTTGCTCAATGGCTTGCTGACGGAAAATATCAGCAATGTGCGGGTTTACAGTTGCGATGCGTTAGAGGTTTTAAAAAACTGTGTAGCAGATGCCAGCCTTGACCGCTTGATGCTGTTTTTCCCTGATCCTTGGCATAAAAGTCGTCACCATAAACGGCGCATTGTCCAGCCTGAGTTTGCTCAGCTGGTACGCAGTAAGCTGAAAGTTGGCGGTATATTTCATTTGGCGACAGACTGGGAGCCTTATGCGGAATATATGCTGGAGGTGCTCAATGTTGCCCCAGGCTTGGCTAACCTCTCGGCGGAGCAGACTTGGGTGCCGCGCCCAGCAGAACGCCCCGTGACTAAATTTGAACGCCGTGGCGAGCGCTTAGGCCATGGGGTGTGGGATTTGAAATTTACACGGGTGGCTGATTAGGCTCAATTGCACTTTGCCTGTGGTGTTCTTATGGCGCTGCAAGTAGGATGCTGACTGCTACAGAATTATTTAGCGATACATGAATATAACAATAAATGCAGAGTATAAGCGCCATGTGTCGTGCGCATATATCCGGGGGATTTTATGATTAAACCGCTTATGTTATTGGCTTTAACGGCCTTTGCTCTACAAGCACATGGAAAAGTGGATGCTGTGCAAGCGGCAAGGCTAGGTCAAGACTTAACTCCATTGGGTGCAGAACGAGCAGGCAATACTGCTGGAACTATTCCGCAGTGGAGTGGTGGCATTACCACACCGCCAGCGGGTTACAGTGTTGGCATGCACCACTTAGACCCTTTTGCAGGGGATGAGGTTCTCTTTACGATTAACCAGCAAAACCTTGATCAGTACCGAGCCCAGTTACCGGTTGGTACGCAGATGCTGATTGAAAAAAACCCAAATTATTATGTGCAAGTTTACCCAACTCGCCGTAGTGCTGCTGCGCCGCAGCGTATTTATGACGCTACTCGGCAAAATGCTGAGCGTGGCGAGTTAATTTCTGCAGGCAACGGTGTGCAGGGCGTGGCGGCAGGTATCCCGTTCCCGCTGCCGCAAAATGGTCTTGAGGCCATTTGGAACCACATTATGCGCTACCGTGGCGAGCAACTGCACTCCGTGGTTAACCATGCAGCTGTGTTAAGCAGCGGTAATTACACCTTGGTGAAGCGTGAGCGCGATGTGTATTTTGTTTATGGTCGCGAAGGTATGACCCAGCAAGACCTCAACAATACTCTGTTTTATTATAAGTATCGGGTAGTTGCCCCATCGGCGTTATCTGGCTCGTCTTTGGCTGTGCAAGAAACGCTCGACCAGGTTTTAGCTTTACGTAAGGCTTGGCGCTTTAGTCGGGGTGAGCGTCGTGTGCGCCGCTTACCTATGCTTGCTTACGACTCACTACAGCCTGACACCAGTGGGATGGCGACCGCAGACGTTGTAGATGCTTACAATGGTGCGCCCGATCGCTATGAGTGGAACTTGCTCGGTAAACAAGAAATGCTGGTGCCATACAACAGTTATAAAGTGCACCAAAAAGGTATTCCATACAGCGATATTCTGCAGGAAAAAACACTCAACCCAGAGCTTTTACGCCATGAGTTGCACCGCGTTTGGGTAGTGGAAGCAGATTTGCGTATTGGTCATAGCCACCCTTATGCTAAGCGCCGTTTTTACTTAGATGAGGATAGCTGGCAGATTTTAGCAGTTGATCTGTATGACAAAAATGGTGATTTAATTGCTCTGCAAGAGAGCCATCCAATTAACTATTACGACAGCTTAACTTTCGCTAGCACTCTAGAGACCATCTATGACTTCAAAGATAGCCGCTATTTTGTTGACGGGTTGGATAACAACGAACCTATGTACGACTTTAACGTAACTTTGAATCCGCGCGACTTTACCCCGCAAGCCTTGCGCCGCGAAGGTAACTGATCCTTATCACTGCAATAAAAACCGCCATTTGCTCTGCATTTGGCGGTTTTTTTTAATGTCTGTCGGCTAAAATACCGATCAAAATAAAGCACATTAACAACACCGGCGACAGTGTGTAGTTATTCAAATGGCTAAAAGCACTGGCTAATACAGGGGTGAGGTAAATAATGGTAAAACCATAACCCACCGCGCACACCAGAACAAAGAGTAAGGTGCGTATGACAAAGTTTAAGTGACCGATGGAACGGCGTACCCAAGCATTCAGCGCGGGGCCAAAAAGTACCAGTGCGGTTGCCATCATGGCTAAAGAAATATCGCTTAAGTGTAAGCGGGTCCACTTCGATAAGGCTATAACTAAATCAATGAGTACATCCATTACTGTTCCTTGCTGATTTTAATGCTCTGCGGTTAGAAAAATTTGCAGCAAATCATTTAAAAACAATTGGCCTTGAGCGCTTGCAGCCAAGCGCTCTGGCTCGACGCTGAGTAAGCCGCGCTGCTCGGCCAGGGCCAGCCCTGACTGTAAAACCTCAGTGCTTAGGCCGGTGCGTTGACTAAATTGCTGCAGCGCCACCCCTTGAGTTAAGCGCAGTGCATTCATTAAAAACTCAAAGGGTAAGTCTGCGGGAGTCAGAACATTGCTGCCGGCTAAAAAAGCTTTGTCAGGATCGAGGTAATCGCTGGGCTGTCGGGTCTTCCAGGTGCGCTGAATGCGTCCTTGTGGATCGCTGACTTTGCCGTGGGCGCCGGCACCAATCCCAATGAAGTCACCGAACGACCAGTAGTTTAAATTATGTTGCGCTGCTGCACCCGCGCGGGCATAGGCAGACACTTCATACTGCACAAAGCCATGCTGCGCCAATAGCTTTTGCCCAGCTTCTTGAATATCCCACAGCACGTCATCTTCTGGTAATACCGGTGGTTTACTCCAGAACACCGTATTAGGCTCCATGGTCAGTTGATACCAAGACAGGTGGCTGGGGGCTAAATCAATGGCTGTCTGTAAGTCAGCCAGTGCTTGTGCTGGCGACTGATCGGGTAGGCCATGCATTAAGTCAAGGTTGAAGTTAGTAAAACCGGCTTGGCGCGCCATGCTTACCGCGGCAATGGCTTCCGCTCCTGAGTGGACGCGGCCTAATGCTTCTAGCTTGGAGTCTTGAAAGCTTTGGATGCCAATGGACAGACGGTTGATTCCCAGGGCTCGGTAAGCGGCGAATTTTTCTTGCTCAAAAGTACCCGGGTTGGCTTCTAGGGTGATCTCAATGTTGGCGCTAAAGGCAATGCGCTGTTCAATTCCTGCTAACAGTGCTTGTAAGGCAGACGCGGAGAATAAACTGGGGGTGCCGCCGCCAAAAAAAATAGAGGTCAACTGTCGGCCATGTACATGCAGCAGATCAAGATCTAAATCAGCGAGTACGGCTTCAACATAAGCCTGCTCTGGTAGTTCAGGGGTGGCCGTATGGGAGTTGAAGTCGCAATAAGGGCACTTGCGAATACACCAAGGGATATGCACGTAGAGCGCTAGCGGTGGCAGTTGAAAGCCATTTGCTAACGCGTGCTGCATGCTTAGATCTGAAGTGATCAGAGCGCTCATAGGGCGAGTTGTTGCTTTAGTCGTTGCATGGCCTGAGCGCGGTGACTGAGCTGGTTTTTGAGTTCGTTACTCAACTCTGCACTGCTGCAGCGTTGCTCAGCCACATAGAAAAGCGGGTCATAACCAAAACCGTTCATACCTTGCGGGGCAAGTAAAATACGGCCTTGCCAGTGCCCTTCACAAATAATCGGCAGAGGATCATTGGCATGTTGTAACAGCGCCAAAACACAAACGAACTGCGCGCCACGCTGTGTCTCAGGTACGCCTTGGAGCGCTTCGAGTAGTTTGCGATTATTGCCAGCATCGCCACCACTTGCACTGTAGCGCGCAGAATGGACTCCTGGTGCGCCTTGCAAGTAGTCGACCGTCAAGCCAGAGTCATCTGCCAGCGCTGGCAAACCGCTTATTTGGCTGGCATGGCGGGCTTTTAAAATGGCGTTTTCAATAAAGGTTAAGCCGGTTTCTTCTGGTTCTACGCTACTAAATTCGCTAATTGAGCGAATCTTTATGCTGTTTCCCAGTAAGGCTTGCAGCTCGCGCAGTTTGCCAGCGTTATGGCTGGCGAGAACAAGTTCTTTCATAAGTCAGGGAAAACTTCTTGGTTGAACTTTAAGTTGTGGGTTTTGCCGTCTGAATCGGTCACTTGCAAGTCAAACCGCAGCAGTTCTTGGCTGCTAATCGCAAATTGCGCTAAGTAATAAACGGCATTACCTTCATCAATTTCTTTAAAGTGCAAAGTCTCACTTTGTCCTAAAAGGTTTTTGAATGTACCGCGCACTGTCCCTTTTTGTCCTTGGCCAGCTTTAACCATGGAAATATTGAGCACTGCTTGGTTTTTGCTGCGATTTAAGCCGGTTGCCTTGGCAACTTCAGGCAGCAAGAAGGTGGAGTTGAATACACTGTAATGCACATCAAGGTCGGCATAACTTTGCATATTTTCGGCCTGCACAGTGAAAGCCATAAATACACTTAAGCACAGAGTCAGAAGATAACGCATAGCAAAATACTCCTCAGGGTTAACGGTTTTGTGCTGCGGTTACTCGATAAATACCAATTTCACCCAGCAAGTTCGGCCAGATGCGGCTACCAAGATTGTGGCGGTGCAGGCGGTCGACAGCAAGACGGTCGAGTACGGTCATGTGCATATCACGGCACAGCGCCTCAAAGTCAGCAAAGGTACAAAAGTGAATGTTAGGTGTGTTGTACCATGTATACGGCAAGAAGTCTGAGACGGGCATGCGGCCCTTGTGCGCTAAATACCAGCGGCAGCGCCAGTGCCCGAAATTTGGGAAGGTAATGATGCAGGTGCGCCCAACGCGTAGCATTTCTTGCAAGATTTTGTCTGGGTAGTGCACCACTTGCAGAGCTTGGGTCATCACTACTACATCAAAGCTGTTGCTGGCGAAGTTACCTAAACCAAAGTCCAGGTTTTGTTCAATAACGTTGACACCTTTGTCGATGCAAGCAGCGATGTTGTCTGGGTCAATTTCTAACCCGTAGCCGGTGACATTGCGGTTTTCTTGCAGCCAAGCCAATAGCTCGCCATCGCCGCAGCCTAAGTCTAAAACACGGCTATTTGCGGGAATCCACTCTTGGATAATTTCTAAATCTGCTCTCATAAGTGCCTCACACACTGATGCGGTTCATATAACCGCTAAATGCTTGCAGGTAACGGGGGATAGGCATTAAAAATGCATCGTGACCTTGGGGGGCATCAATATCTAAATAGGATACGTTTTTCTTGGCATCCATAAGTGCATCAACAATTTCTTTAGAGCGAGCAGGGGAAAAGCGCCAGTCGGTGGTAAAAGAGATGATGTAGAAGTTGGCTTTGGCATTGGCAAAGGTCGCAGTTAAGTCGCCATCGTGCTTGGCCGCAGGGTCAAAGTAGTCCAAGGCTTTGGTCATCAATAAATAAGTATTGGCATCAAAGCTGTTGGAGAATTGTTCGCCTTGGTAGCGTAAGTAACTTTCCACCTGAAA
>JAAYTE010000258.1 GCA_012518175.1 Gammaproteobacteria bacterium
GATATGTATTAGGCGTTAATGAGCAAACCAGCACAACACAACCCACTGTTTTCCCAGATTAAACTCGCCATGAGCGCTGATCAGCATCGCTTACGCCGTCGCCTGCAGGCATTGCTGAAAAAGCCTGCGCATGACAGCGCCTTAGCGCAGTGGCAGCAGGATCTGGATAAGTCCTGCCAGCAGGTGGAAAATCGTCGCTTAAGCATTCCGCCGATTCATTACGATGACAGCTTACCCATTGCTGAGCGCCGCGAAGACATTAAACAGGCGCTAGCCAAACACCAAGTACTGATTATTGCCGGTGAGACCGGTTCTGGTAAAACCACGCAGTTGCCTAAGCTGTGCTTAGAACTTGGACGCGGCACGCAAGGTTTGATTGGCCATACGCAGCCACGGCGTTTGGCGGCGCGCAGTGTGGCCGCGCGAATTGCTGAAGAAATCGCCAGCCCGCTGGGAGAACTGGTGGGTTATCAGGTGCGCTATGAAGATCAGAGTCATGAACGCACCCTAATTAAACTGATGACCGATGGTATTTTGCTCGCAGAAACGGGGCGTGACCGTTTTCTGCAGCGTTATGACACCATCATTATTGATGAAGCCCATGAGCGCAGTCTTAATATTGACTTCTTGCTGGGTTATATCAAACAGCTGCTACCGCGCCGCCCTGATCTAAAAGTCATTATCACCTCGGCGACCATTGATCTTGAGCGCTTCTCTAAGCATTTTGATGACGCACCGATTATCGAAGTGTCCGGCCGTACGTATCCGGTGGAAACCTGGTATCGCCCGTTAGTGGCCAGCCAAGATGAAGACGGTAATACCCTTGAAGAAGACCTCAGTGTTGATCAGGGTATCTTGAATGGTTTGCTAGAAATCGCTGAGCATGAGCGCCGTGAAAAGCGTTTGCCCGGTGATGTCTTGGTATTTTTACCCGGTGAGCGCGAGATTCGTGAATGCGCGGAAGTGTTACGTAAAGCCCAGCTCAAACACACTGAGATTTTACCGCTGTATGCACGTTTATCGCCCAGCGAGCAGCAAAAGATTTTCCAAAGCAGCGCAGCGCGTAAAGTGATTTTGGCCACCAACGTGGCGGAAACCTCGCTCACTGTGCCAGGTATTCGCTATGTGATTGATAGCGGCACGGCGCGCATCAGCCGTTACAGTTATCGGGCGAAAATCCAACGTTTGCCGATTGAAGCCATTTCCCGCGCCAGTGCCAATCAGCGCCAAGGCCGTTGTGGACGAGTGGAGGCGGGGATTTGTATTCGCCTATACAGCGAGGCAGATTTTCTAGGCCGGCCTGAATTTACTGATCCGGAGATTCTGCGCACCAACTTGGCCGCGGTGATTTTGCAGATGCTGCATTTGCGCCTTGGTGCGATTGAAGACTTTCCCTTTATTGAGCCGCCAGAAGGCAAGGCCATCAGTGATGGCTTTAATGTGCTGCAAGAGCTCAGCGCGGTGGATCGCGACAGCAAGCTGACCGACTTAGGTAAGCAGCTGGCGCGTTTACCCATTGACCCACGGGTAGGGCGCATGTTGCTCGCTGCTGCCGAACAAGGCAGTTTGCGCGAGATGCTGATTGTCGCCAGTGCCTTGTCGATTCAAGACCCCCGTGAGCGCCCAGCGGATAAACAACAAGCCGCCGATCAAGCTCATGCACCCTGGAAAGATCCTGATTCCGACTTTGCCGTACTGATTAATATTTGGCGCAGCTTTGAAGAGCAGCGTTTAGCGCTGGGCAGCTCTGGGGTGCGCCGTTGGTGTCGCACGCATTTTCTCAACTATTTACGCATGCGTGAATGGCGCGATGCGCACCGTCAGCTGACCTTGATTTGCCGCGAGCTTAAGCTGCCCTTTAACGAGCAGCCCAGTGATTACGCGCAACTGCATAAAGCCTTACTGACAGGCTTGCTCAGTCAAATCGGGCAAAAAACTGAAGACAATGACTTTTTAGGTGCGCGGCAGCGACGTTTTCATATTCACCCTTCCAGCACCTTGGGGCGTAAACGTCCGCAGTGGTTGATGGCGGCTGAATTGGTGGAAACCACCCGTCTGTTTGCCCGTTTAGTGGCGAAAATTGAGCCGGAGTGGGCCGAGCAACTGGCCGAGCATCTACTCAAACGCACTTATTTAGAGCCGCACTGGGAAAAGCGCCGTGGGCAAGTGGTGGCTTATGAGCAGGTCAGTTTGTATGGCTTGATTATTATCGGCCGCCGCGCCGTGCATTATGGGCCGATTGATCCGGTTTTGAGCCGAGAAACCTTTATTCGTGAAGGCTTAGTGGCCAATGAGATACTGAGCCGTGCGCGCTGCTTACAGGCCAACCGCGAGCTCTTAAAAACCCTCGACAAGTTGGAAGCCAAAGCCCGCCGCCGCGATATTTTGGCCGATGAAGAAACTCTGTTTGCTTACTACGATCAACATATTCCTGCGGATATTTATCAAACCGCCAGTTTTGACCGTTGGTACAAACGCAGCAGCGAGAAAAACCCACAGCTGTTGCTGATGACTGAAGCCGATGTGCTGGCGCGCGATGCCACCGAAGTGACGGAAAACCAATACCCCGACACCTTAGCTTGGCAAGATATTGCGCTGCCACTCAGTTATCACTTTGAACCTGGGCATGTGCGTGATGGCGTTACCGTTACTATTCCGGCACCCTTGCTGGCGCAAGTGCCGGAAGCCTTGTTGCAGTGGCTCGTGCCTGGTTTATTAGCCACGCGCTGCATCGCCATGGTGCGCAACTTGCCCAAGGCAGTGCGCAAAAACTTTGTGCCGGTACCTGACTTTGTTGGCGCAGCCTTAGAAGGGATGCCCTTTGCCCAAGGTTCACTCACCGAAATGCTTAGCCAGCAACTGCTGCGCATGACCGGTGTGCGGGTCGCAGAGGAGCTATGGCAGCAAGCCACTGAGCAGCTCGAAGATCACCTGCGTATGAATATCCAAGTGGTTGACAGCAAAGGTAAAAAGCTGGGTGAAGGCCGAGATTTGGATGAGCTGCGCAGTCGTTTTTCTGCTGCCAGTCAACAAGCTTTAGCCGATCTTAAGCAGGAAAAAGCCGTACCAAAACAGGTTAAAAGCGATACCTTTAGCATTGATGAACAAAGCACCCATAAAGTCGCGGGCATGGCGATGACGGTCTATCCCGCTTTGGTGGATAACGCCGGTGAAGTACAAGAAGGGCGCTTTTCAACTCAACAACAAGCCGATCAAGAACACCGCCGCGCTTTGCAACGCTTGCTGCTGCAGCAGGTGGCAGAACCGGCGAGGTATTTGCGCAGCCGTTTGCCCGGACTGACGGAAATGGCCTTGTTGTACCGTGACTTAGGCAGAATTGAAGCGCTCACTGAAGACATTCTGTTAGCCAGTGTTGATCGTTGTATGTTGCAGGGGCTAAAGGTGTTGCCGCGCACTGCAGAAGCGGTAGCGCAGTTGGCTGAGAGTAAACGTGGTGAGTTGGTGTCTGTGGCGGAGCATTTAGCCAAAACTGTACTGCTGATTTTGCAACGTTGGCATGAGATTAAAAAACGCCTAAAAGGACGCATTGACCTGTCCATGGCGGTTGCCTTCAATGATGTTAAAGCGCAGTTGAGTGGTTTGCTCTATGCCGGCTTTGTCCGTGATACACCAGCACAGTGGCTGCAGGAATACCCGCGTTATCTAAAAGCCATTGAGCAGCGTTTGGAAAAGCTCCCCAGTCAAGTGCAACAAGATCGGGTCTGGACCATTGAGTTAACCGGTTATGTCGATAAGCTTAAAAAACGTCAAGAAAAACATGCGCAAGAAGGCAAATACGATGAGGCCTTAACTCAGTACCGCTGGATGCTCGAAGAGTACCGCGTGTCTTTATTTGCCCAGCAATTGGGCACTAAGGTGCCGGTGTCGGATAAGCGCTTAAGTAAACAATGGTCACAGGTGAGTGAGTGAGCAGTCGTCTAATGCCCTAGGCAGCTTGCTAACTACACTGTCGTTCGACCTTTTTAAGTCGACGTGGTGCAACTTAATCTTAAGCTTGTCGCGGCTGTTGCTTGCCCACTTATTGAGGAGCAGCACGCATAAATTATCTAAGGATGTCGCCCCGTAAGAGGCAACATCCAGGTTCAGGTTGTTATTCGATTAAGCCATCTTCACGGAACATGGCTTTAATACCGCGCAAAGCTTGGCGCGAACGATCAAGGTTTTCGATAAGTGCAAAACGCACATAATCATCACCGTAATCGCCAAAACCAATGCCGGGAGAAACGCTAATTTTGGCCTCAGCTAGCAGCTTTTTAGCAAACTCTAATGAACCCATAGCCGCGTAAGCATCGGGGATTTTGGCCCAGATATACATCGAGGCTTTGGGGTTTTCTACCATCCAGCCAATCTCATGCAGCCCTTTAACCATCACATTACGGCGCTGGCGGTATTTCTCCGCAATATCCAGAACGCATTGTTGATCACCTTCTAATGCTGCAATTGCCGCCACCTGTACTGGAGTGAACGAGCCGTAGTCGTGGTAGCTCTTAATCCGAGCTAAGGCGCTAACTAACTCTTGATTACCCACCATAAAGCCCACACGCCAACCAGCCATGTTGTAGCTTTTTGATAAAGTGAAAAACTCAACCGCCACATCACGTGCGCCTTCCACTTGCATAATCGAGGGCGCTGTCCAGCCGTCATAGACAATATCGGCGTAGGCTAAGTCGTGAATCACAATAATATCGTGCTCGCGAGCCAGCGCTACAACGCGCTCAAAGAAGTCCAGCTCCACACATTGCGCGGTAGGGTTAGAGGGGAAACCAAGAATCATCATTTTTGGCTTAGGAATGGACTCGCGAATGGCTTTTTCCAGCTCCACAAAGAAGTCCACACCGGGAATCAAAGGCACTGAGCGCACTTGCGCACCAGCAATCACCGCGCCATAAATATGAATCGGGTAGCTGGGGTTGGGCACCAGCACCATGTCGCCTTGATCCAAAGTCGCCAGCATCAAGTGCGCCAAACCTTCCTTAGAGCCAATAGTGACAATGGCTTCGGTCTCAGGGTCGAGTTCAACGGCGTAGCGCTTTTTGTACCAGTTGGTAATGGCTCGGCGCAGGCGTGGAATACCGCGCGAGGTAGAGTAACCATGGGTGTCACCACGCTGCGCCACTTGTACCAGTTTTTCCACAATGTGTGGCGGTGTCGAACCGTCTGGATTACCCATACTGAAATCAATAATATCTTCACCACGACGGCGCGCGGCCATCTTTAACTCAGCGGTGATATTGAAAACATATGGGGGCAGGCGATCAATGCGCGAAAAGCGCCGTGGTTGACGGGAATCAGTCATGTGAACCTCAAAACGTAAGCGCCCAGAACCGTCTGAGCGACGCTGACTCATGCGTGAGTCAAGCGCATAAAGCTACGCCTGACAGTAGTGAAGTTCAAGAGGAGGGATAAAAAATACTTAATGCAGTAAA
>JAAYTE010000041.1 GCA_012518175.1 Gammaproteobacteria bacterium
AAACCACGCTGTTGCCCGTCGGTCATTCGTCCGGCACGCATCACATAGCTTTTAATTTCACGACGGCGTACGGGCAACTCAGCGTCGGTGATGAGATCGTCTGTCATGGTGTTCCTATTAAATAAACACTGTGGCGGCGCACTAGTCAGCAGCCACCGTGTAGATAAAGTTAAGCAATAATGCCATCAAGAGGTGAAGAGGCGCTGGCATACAGTTTTTTCGGCATGCGCCCAGCCAGATAGGCTAAACGTCCTGCTTCAATCGCATGGCGCATCGCTTGCGCCATCAGTACCGGCTGTTGTGCATCAGCAATAGCACTGTTCATAAGCACTGCTGCACAGCCCATTTCCATGGCAATAGTGGCATCAGAGGCAGTACCCACACCGGCATCCACCAGCACTGGCACTTTAGCTTCTTCTAAAATAATACGTAAATTATACGGATTACAAATGCCTAAACCTGTGCCAATTAAACCGGCTAAAGGCATCACTGCAATACAGCCAATCGCCTCAAGCTCACGGGCAATAATGGGGTCATCGCTGGTATACACCATCACTTCAAAGCCTTCATCCACCAGCACTTTTGCGGCTTTTAAAGTTTCTACCACATTGGGAAATAAGGTTTTTTGATCCGCAAGAATTTCCAACTTAACCAGATTGCGACCGCCCAATAATTCACGTGCTAAGCGGCAGGTACGAATGGCCGTCTCAGCATCATAGCAACCTGCAGTATTTGGCAGAATGGTATAGCGATCAGGACTGATCACATCCAATAGATTTTCTTCATCTTTATTCTGGCCAATATTGGTACGGCGCACTGCCACAGTGACAATTTCAGCACCGGACGCTTCAATAGCCTGCCGGGTTTCTTCCATATCTTTATATTTGCCAGTACCCACTAACAAACGTGATGAGTAGGTTTTGCCAGCAATAATAAAGGGGTGATCTACGCGCGCAAGATTCATCTAAAGCCTCTTGATAATAGGGGACAGCTCAGCCACGACTAGCCACCGCCAATCGCATGAACGATTTCAATGCTGTCATTTTCTTTAAGCAGCGTTGACTCATACTGGCTGCGTGGCACAATTTCGAAGTTTAACTCGACGGCAACGCGGCGCCCTGCTAACTGCAGATGTTCAAGCAAACCTGCCACACTTTGGACGTTTTCCAAAGTATACAATTCACCATTCAACTGAATATGCATAATACAACCGTGAAATTCCGAAGGACCTTTATTTTAGCGGGTTCAGCCGCCAATCACCAAACACTTACTGAGCTCGCTTTGCAGAGCAGGCCAGACTGAGCCAACCTAAAACTAATAAACTGCCACCAATGGGCGTAATCAAACCAGGTGTAAATGGGGTTAGCACTAAGACGTAGAGACTCCCAGAAAACAAAACGATCCCTGCAATAAAAAACCAGCTGGCATACAGCAGCGCTCGCGAAGGCATGCTTTGCGCCAAAACAGCGACCAGCAATAACGCCAGACTATGAATAAACTGATACAACACTCCAGTCTGCATTACCGCGAGGGACTCCGCGCTGAGGATACTTTTTAATCCATGGGCGGCAAATGCTCCAATTAATACTGCTAACGCAGCAAAAATTGCCGCAAAAAATATTCCGTAACGCACGACCAATCCTCCAAAATGTGGCAACGCTGGTTATACTCGTGTTTCCAGCTCACCAGGTTGAAATTATGCTTCGTAAACTGCTGCGTATTGCTCTAATAACTTTATTGTCAGGTATAGCCTTAAGCGTACTGCTGGTTCTATCACTGCGCTGGATTAATCCACCTGTCAGCGCTCTACTGCTCGAACGGCAAGTCAGCGCCAAGTTGGCTGGGCACAGCTACGACAGTAAGCTGCAGTGGACGCCTTGGGCAGCGCTGCCTGATCATTTAAAAATGGCCGTCATCGCCGCTGAAGACCAACAGTTTGCCAACCACCATGGTTTTGATATTGCCGCAATCCAAGCTGCCCTAGTGCACAACCAGAGCAGCACTAGCAGTATAAGAGGCGCCAGTACTATTTCACAGCAAGTGGCTAAGAACGTTTTTCTCTGGTCATCTCGCAGCTGGCCACGCAAAGCGCTTGAAGCTTGGTTTACCCTGCTAATTGAACTGCTCTGGAGTAAGGAGCGTATTCTTGAAGTGTATTTAAATATAGCGGAGTGGGGACCTGGTATTTTTGGCGCTGAAGCCGCAGCAGAATATCATTTCCAAACTGGAGCGCCCTACCTATCGAACCAACAAGCCTACTTACTAGCAGCAATTTTACCGAGCCCGTTAACGCGCAGTCTTCAACCTCCTAGCGCCGCAACCTTACAACGAGCGCGCTGGATCAGCCGCCAAGTGCAACAATTGGGGGCTGGTCATTACCTCAATAAACTTAAGCAACAGCCGGCCTGGACAACCAAACTGCGTGAAACCATAGAAGATATTCTCAGCTTTTAAATCTTTGCCAGTAAGACTGTGCAACCTTACAGTTGTTAGCCGATCCGATCTTTTAAAAATGTTTCATTGGCTTCAGCAGCAATAACGGGCCTGCTGTACAAATAGCCCTGCCCCTCATCACAGCCCAACTCGATTAAAAAGCGCTCTTGCTCTAAGGTTTCAACCCCTTCAGCAATCACCTGCATGCCGAGGTTTTTACTGAGCTGAATAATGGTTTTAACAATAATGGCATCATCTTCAATATCAAAAATATCGCGCACGAAGCTTTTATCAATTTTGATTTTATCAATTGGTAAGGTTTTCAAATAACTCAAGGAAGAATACCCAGTGCCAAAGTCATCAATGGCCACACGTACCCCCAATGCTCGCAGCCCACGCAGGTTGGTTGCTGCCGCCTTAATGTCTTGCATCAGACCTGTTTCAGTGACTTCCAGTTCGAGGTTGTGCGGCTCTAGCTGATAAAAAGCGAGTTTGTGCTGGGCTTGGCATAACAGCTCGCTGTGGTGCAATTGAACTGCCGATAAATTCACCGCCACACTCAAACCCGTCACCCCCAGATCCAACCAAGCGCGCAACTGCTGGCAGGCCTGATCCAACACCCATTCGCCAAGCTCAATAATATAATTACTCTCCTCAGCCAAG
>JAAYTE010000259.1 GCA_012518175.1 Gammaproteobacteria bacterium
CACTGTATGCAGGCTGATCCTGCCTACGGTGCTGGGGTTGCTAAGGCATTAGGTCTGGAGTTGCCGAAGTAAGCTGTAACAGCATTACAAGGCGTTACAACACGGGTCTCTTAATGAGGCCCGTGTTGTTTTAGCGCTTAGAGTTTGTCTGTTAAGAAGCGGCCTGTGTGTGAGATTGCTACAGCAGCGATTTCTTCAGGGGTGCCGGTGGCAATAATCTCACCACCACCAGAACCGCCTTCAGGGCCCAAATCAATAATCCAGTCTGCGGTTTTAATCACATCGAGATTGTGTTCAATCACCACAACAGTATTGCCGCGGTCGCGTAAGCGGTGCAATACATCCAATAATTGCTGAATATCAGCAAAGTGCAAACCTGTGGTGGGCTCGTCGAGGATATACAGCGTTTGTCCAGTGTCGCGCTTGGATAGCTCACGGGAGAGCTTGACCCGTTGTGCTTCACCGCCGGATAACGTCGTTGCACTTTGTCCGAGGCGAATATAGGACAGGCCCACATCTACGAGGGTTTGTAAGCGCCGTGCTAGGGCTGGGATTGGGTCAAAGAAAGCTCGCGCTTCTTCGATGGTCATATCCAGCACTTCATGGATGTTTTTGCCTTTATAGCGAATATCCAGAGTTTCACGGTTGTAACGCTTGCTCTTACAGGTGTCGCAGGCCACATAAATGTCAGCTAAGAAGTGCATTTCAACTTTAATAACACCGTCGCCTTGGCAGGCTTCACAGCGGCCACCTTTGACGTTAAAGGAAAAACGTCCAGGGCTATAACCGCGCGCACGGGACTCAGCTACACCGGCAAAGAGCTCACGGATAGGGGTGAAAATACCCGTATAGGTTGCGGGGTTGGAGCGTGGTGTACGGCCAATTGGGCTTTGGTCAATATCCACCACCTTGTCCAGTTGCTCAACACCTTCCAGAGTATCGTAAGGCGCGGCTTCTAAGGTAGTGGCCCCGTTGAGAGCGGTGGCCATTAGCGGATATAACGTATTGTTAATTAGAGTTGATTTACCTGAGCCAGAGACCCCAGTAACACAGGTGAGCAGACCCAGGGGTAAGTCTAAATTGACATTTTTGAGGTTATTGCCCCGCGCGCCATATAAACGCAGCATTTTTTCCGGGTTAATCGGTGTGCGCTCAGCAGGGTAAGTGATTTGCACTGCGCCAGATAAGTACTGACCGGTTAGAGACGCAGGGTTGGCCATCACTTCGGCAGGCGTGCCTTGAGCAACCACTTCACCGCCGTGCACGCCAGCTCCAGGGCCAATATCAACCACGTAATCAGCCATACGAATAGCATCTTCATCATGCTCGACGACAATTACAGTGTTGCCGATTTTACGCAGGTGATCGAGCGTATTGAGTAGGCGTTCATTGTCGCGTTGATGTAAACCAATAGATGGCTCATCAAGGATATACATGACCCCAACTAAGCCTGCACCAATTTGACTGGCCAAACGAATACGCTGGGCTTCGCCGCCAGACAAGGTGTCGGCGCTGCGGTTCAAGGTGAGGTAATTTAAGCCAACGTTGACTAGAAACTGTAAACGCGCACTGATTTCTTTAAGGATTTTCTCGGCAATCTCACCACGTTTGCCGGGCAAGCTTAAGGCGCTGAAATACTCAAAGGCTTCGCCGATTGGCATGGCGGTAATGGTGGGTAAAGTATTGTCGCCGACCCACACATGGCGCGCTTCCCGACGCAGGCGTGCACCTTCACAGTCAGGGCAGGCTTGGGTACTTAAATACTTGGCCAGCTCTTCACGGACGGTATTGGACTCGGTTTCCCGGTAGCGCCGCTCTAAGTTGGGCACTATGCCTTCAAATGGGTGTGAGCGTTTAACAATGTCGCCACGGTCGTTGAGGTAACGGAACTCAATGTCTGTTTTACCTGTGCCGTGCAACACAACTTTCTGCGTGCTGGCATCCAGCTCTTTAAAAGGTGTTTCTAAACTAAAGCCATAGTGATCGGCTAAAGAGTTGAGCATTTGGAAATAGTAAACATTACGGCGGTCCCAGCCACGAATTGCACCTTCAGCAAGGGTTAGTTCGCCATTGACTAAGCGCTTGGTATCAAAGAACTGCTTAACGCCAAGACCATCACAGCTTGGGCAGGCACCGGCTGGATTGTTGAAGGAGAACAGCTTGGGTTCCAGCTCGCTAATCGCATGGCCACAATGGGGGCAGGCAAAGCGGGCAGAAAAGACCATTTCCTCGCTGCCGTCATCATCCATTGAAGCAACCAAAGCAATGCCGTCGGTGAGGCGTAAGGCGGTTTCAAAGGACTCAGCTAAGCGCTGCGCCAAGTC
>JAAYTE010000260.1 GCA_012518175.1 Gammaproteobacteria bacterium
ATGCCAGAGGCTGCTGCAGCCTCACCGATGTTCATCATTATATGGCCTCTAAAGGTGCTTTAAAGCTGCGCAAGCGCAAGGCGTTGGTCACCACAAATACGCTGGACAGAGCCATGGCAGTAGCGGCCAAAACCGGCGAGAGCAGGGTGCCATTAAAGGGATAGAGAATCCCAGCTGCCACTGGAATTAAAGCAATATTATACGCAAAGGCCCAGAACAAGTTTTGGCTGATATTGCGCAAGGTGGCTTTGGATAAGGCCAGCGCATTGATCACCCCGGTTAAGTGCCCCGACATCAGCACCACATCAGCGGCGTCGATGGCAATATCAGTACCTGTCCCAATGGCAATGCCTACTTCGGCGGCGGCCAGCGCTGGCGCGTCATTAATGCCATCGCCCACATAGGCCACTTTGCCGTATTGTTCTTGCAGTGCTTTGACTGCTTCAACTTTGGCTTCCGGCAGCACTTGCGCCACCACATGGTCAATGCCTAACTGCTTAGCAATGGCATTAGCAGTGTGTTGGTTGTCACCGGTAATCATGGCTACTTGTAGGCCTTGCTGGTGCAGATGGTCAATGGCAGCTTTACTGCTGGATTTAATCGGGTCACTGACTGCCATCATTACCGCAAGCTGACCATCAATGGCCGCATACATAGGGGACTTACCTTGTTCACCCAACTGTTGGGCTTGCGCGGAGAACTCAGCAACGCTACAGCCTAAACTGTCCATAAAACGGTCTGCACCAATCTGCACCAGCTTGCCATCCACTGTGGCTTGCACCCCCATGCCGGTAATGGACTGAAACTCACTGATGGCTGGAATCTGCAGTTCACGTTGTTCAGCGGCTTGCACGATAGCCAGTGCAATGGGGTGTTCAGATTGCTGTTCAACGGCGGCTACCACTGCGAGCACTGCATCTTCTTGCTGGCCGTCAGTCACCGTAAAGTCAGTTAGCTGCGGCTTTCCTTCGGTTAACGTACCGGTTTTATCCACCGCGATAACCTTAACGTCTTTTAACTCCTGCAAGGCTTGGCCTTGGCGGAACAAAATTCCCAGCTGCGCAGCCCGGCCGGTACCCACCATAATTGAGGTGGGGGTGGCCAGGCCCATGGCGCACGGACAGGCGATAATTAATACGGCCACCGCATTAACTAAGGTCAAGCTCAGCGCTGGCGCAGGGGCAAAAATCATCCAAACAATAAACGTCAGTAAGGCTGCCAGCATCACCGCTGGGACAAACCACAAAGTGATGCGATCGACTAAACCTTGGATCGGTAATTTGCTGCCTTGGGCTTGCTCAACCAAACGAATAATATGCGCCAGTACGGTATTGGCACCCACTTGTTCGACTTGCACTTGCAAGCTACCGGCTTGGTTGACCGTACCGCCAATTACCTTGGTTTCGGTGGTTTTTTCCACGGGCACAGGTTCACCGGTGAGCATCGACTCATCAACAAAGCTGTTACCTGAAACCACCACGCCATCCAGAGCAATGCGTTCACCGGGGCGGATTTCTAAGATTTCACCAGGGCGGATTTCTGCCACCGGCTTATCAATACTTTTGCCATCCACCAGCACCCGCGCTTCACGGGGCTGCAAGTTAATTAAGCGTTTAATCGCATCCGAGGCATTGCCTTTGGCGCGGGCTTCTAAATAACGGCCGAGCAATATCAGCGCAATAATGACCGCCGAGGCTTCAAAATAGACGTTAACTGTTTGTGCTGGAAGGATTTGCGGTACAAAGGTGGCAATCATTGAGTAGCCAAAAGCCGCCAGCGTACCCAGTGCTACCAGTGAGTTCATGTCGGGGGCCAAGCGGCGTAAACCGTGCCAGCCCATAATCAAAATTTCACGGCCGGGGCCAAATAACACCAGCGCGGCCAAAATCGCTTGCACATACCACAGGTGCTGGGTGTTAAAGGTGCGTTGTAAAAAATCATGAAACGGCGGGATAAAATGCGCGCCCATTTCTAAAATAAACAGCGGTGTGGCAAATAAGAAGGCGTACTTCAGTTGCTTTTTCAGTTTGCTCTGTTCAGCTTCTTGGCGGGTATTGAGGTCATCGGCTTTACGCTGATTGTCTGCCAGCACTTGGGCTGGGTAGTTGTGCTCGGTGAGCCACTGACTGATCAGCTCTGGGTCTTCACCGGCCAGTAGTTGTACATGGGCTTGCTTGGTGGACAGATTGACTTGGTAACTGATGGCAATGGGGCTTTGCGCGAGGGCTTTTTCAATACGCGCCACACAGGAGCCACAGTTCATGCCGCTAACGGCGAAATCAAAACCATGTAGGGGAACTTGGTAGCCGCTGGCTTCCACTGCTGCAACTAAGTCTGTTAATGCCACCGGCTGGTTGAGATGCACAATGGCTTCATTGGTGACTAAATTGATCACTGCTTGCTCAACACCGGGCACTTTTAACAGCCCGCGCTCAACACGTCCGGCACATCCAGCACAGGTCATGCCCCGTATAGGAATTTGTAGAGTCTGTAAGGTCGCCATAATCATCACCCACCGCTATTTAAGTCAGCTTGCAGGATAAAGCTTACCACGAGGTGAAGGTCAATGGGTGCCTTGCTTTCAATAAGTGAATAGTGCTGACTTATACAAACTAACTTGGCGAAACTCTTCTGGTTCAGCCAAGTCAGGCAGTGTTTCTGCGTACAGAGTTTGGCTTTTGCTAAACAGCGGGTGCTGAAAATTACGCTGCC
>JAAYTE010000261.1 GCA_012518175.1 Gammaproteobacteria bacterium
ACGATACCGCCTCACCGGATAGCCCAGCGCGCCCGGTACGGCCAATGCGATGCACATAATCGTGTGCAACAGTGGGCAGATCAAAGTTAATCACGTGCGGCAACTGCTCAATATCTAAGCCGCGGGCCGCCACATCGGTGGCAACCAGCAGTTGAATACGGCCTTTTTTAAAATCCTGCAAAGCTCGCAAACGCGCCGGCTGGGTTTTATCACCATGAATAGCATCGGCTTGCACCTGTGCTGCGATCAGCTTTTTAGTCAGCAGTTCAGCACCCTTGCGAGTCCGCACAAACACCAAAACCTGCCCCCACTGACGGCTCTCCAATAGATGTAACAGCAAGTCGGTTTTGTCTTTTTTATCCACAACTATCAAATACTGCTTAACCGATTCCGCTGCCGTATGCTTAGGCGTGACATCAATGCGCACTGGCTCATTTAGTAATTTGCCAGCTAGGGTGCGAATAGGCCCAGAAAAAGTAGCTGAAAACAGTAAGGTCTGACGCTTTTGTGGCATCAAAGTAAACAGTGCATTCAGTTCTTGGGCAAAGCCCAAGTCCAACATGCGGTCTGCCTCATCCAGTATCAAAAACTGCATCTGATGAAAACGCACAGCATTTTGCTGATACAAATCCAGCAAGCGCCCAGGCGTTGCCACTAAAATATCGACACCGCGGCGCAGCTTCATCATCTGTGGATTAATACTGACGCCACCATAAGCCACCGCCGTGCGTAACGGCAACTCATGCAGATACTGCGCAATAGACTCATGCACTTGCTCAGCCAGCTCCCGGGTTGGCACCAAGACCAAAGTACGCACACAGTTAGGCTGCACTTTAGCGCCCTGACTGAGCAATAACTGCAACACTGGCAAGGCAAAGGCTGCGGTCTTTCCAGTACCCGTTTGCGCAGCGGCTAAAACATCTTTACCGGCCAAAACCGGACCAATAGCCTGCTCCTGAACTGCGGTAGGCTGCTGATAATCAAGTCGCTGCAGATTACCCAGCAACGCCGGCATTAATCCTAAATGGGCAAAAGACATGTACTTCTCACTCTAAGCGTTATATCCCGTCATGGGTTGTGCAGCCATTCTACAGTGTTTAGCGCCCCGCCTCTTAAATACCGCACCGAATTACACCGGCTCAAGCAGCGCCTCCCAGCCACACCCCAGACTAAAACCCTAACAGAGCCCTAGCAGTGCTCATTTACCGAACAAACTGACTCAAACAATTAGCGATTATGCTACAAATAACATTCTCACCATGAATCGAGACCCGACCATGAGCTACTTGCGCACTCTCTTGCTGAGCATCGGCTTACTCTGCACTTTAACCTTAAGCGCTGAGCCGCAACCCACCGTCACTGTTGGTTATTATGAGTTTCCGCCGCTGTCCTACACCGACGCCAACGGCAAACCGCAAGGATCAGGCATCAAGCTCGCTGAGTCCATGCTCACCGAGCTAGGCTACAACATCGTTTTTAAAGGCCTGCCCTCGGCACGTCTGTATGCGCAACTGATTGCCGGCGAAGTCGATTTGTGGCCCGGATCGCTTGGCAAGCAAGAGCTTGCTGGGCATGTACTGGAAAGCTCCATCTACATTAATGAGGCCACTCTCGCTCTATTTCACCACCCTCACTCACCAACACCGCAACTACCGGACGATTTACAAGGTAAAAAAATCATTCTTATCAGCGGCTACAGCTATTGGCCACCGGTCACCGAATGGCTCGCAGACCCCAAGTTAAATATAACAACAGTGCGCACCAGTAAGCATGAAGCAGCCACAGCCATGTTATTACGCAAGCGCGGCGATTATTTACTCAATTACATCACCCCCATGCAAGAAACCCAGCAACAACTGGGCATGACCGAAATCAAGCTGCCTTATGTCAGCATTAATAGCATGCCGTTAACTTTTATAATTTCAAAAAAGTCACCCTATGCCAGCCAGCTACTTAAAGGACTTGAAGAAGCCTCGGATCTTGCAAGCCCACACCCCTTAACTGAGCAGACGCCTTAAACACATAAGAGCTAATGAGTTGCTTAATGATTTCACGTATAATTATTTTTTTACTTTAAAGAATTATTGATTATGTTCTCACCTGACGCCCTTATCGCCTCGGCAAAGCGCACCATCAGCCTTGAGCAAGACGCTATTAGCAGTCTGTTAGCGCGCATTGACGATAGTTTTGTCCGTGCTTGCGAGCTTATTCTCAACTGCAAAGGTCGCGTGGTAGTGGTGGGCATGGGTAAGTCTGGGCATATTGCGCACAAAATCGCCGCCACATTAGCCAGCACTGGCACCCCAGCCTTTTTTGTTCACCCCGCTGAAGCCAGCCACGGTGATATGGGCATGATTACCGCAGATGATGTGGTTTTGGCCTTATCGAACTCAGGCACCACCAACGAAATTGTTACGTTATTGCCGTTAATCAAACGCCTAGGTTTGACCTTAATTAGCATGACCGGCAACCCTGACTCAACCTTAGCTAACGCTGCACAAGTGAACCTCGACACCCAAGTATCGAAAGAGGCTTGCCCCCTTAATCTCGCCCCAACTTCGTCCACCACTGTCACTCTGGTGTTAGGCGATGCTTTAGCCATAGCACTGCTGGAAGCACGAGGCTTTACCCCTGAAGACTTTGCCTTTTCCCACCCAGGCGGCGCTTTAGGTCGACGCCTGCTGCTTAAAGTAGAGCATGTGATGCACAGTGGTGATGAATTGCCTGCAGTAACACGCGATGCCTCACTGCGTGCAACGCTGTTAGAGATGACCCAAAAAGGCTTAGGCATGACCCTGATTTTAGCGCCAGACCGCACTTTAGCCGGGATCTTCACTGACGGTGACTTACGCCGCGCGCTGGATAAAGGTATTGATGTGCGTGAGGCCAATATTGCCGAGCTGATGACTCACGGCGGCAAAACAGCACGCCCCGAGATGCTAGCGGCAGAAGCCTTAAAAATCATGGAAGATCACAAAATCAGCTCGTTGCCCGTGGTCAATGAAAACAACCAAGCCATTGGCGCTTTGAATATGCACGATCTATTACGTGCCGGAGTAATGTAATGCTAAACCTTGCCAATATCGATTTAGTCCAGCGTGCCCGCGGCGTACGCTTACTGGTATTAGATGTTGATGGTGTGCTCACCGATGGCAAATTGTATTTCTTAGCCGACGGCAGCGAAGCTAAAGCATTTAGCACTCTCGATGGCCAAGGCATTAAGATGCTCATGCACTCGGGCATCCAGGTTGCAATTATTACTGGGCGCACCTCTACCATTGTTGAGCGCCGTGCCGCCAACCTCGGCATCGAGCATGTGGTACAAGGCCGCGAAGACAAGCGCGTAGCCTTGGATGAATTGCTCAGCACACTGCAACTTTCTTACCAACAGGTTGCCTATTTGGGGGATGATTTGCCTGACTTAGCGCCAATCCGCTGTGTTGCCCTCGGCGTGGCCGTCGCCAATGCCAACAGCTTTGTGCGCCAGCATGCTCAAGCGGTCACCTCTTTACGTGGCGGTGAAGGTGCAGCACGGGAGTTCTGCGAGTTTATTATGGCCGCACAAGGCAGCCTGAGCGCAGCCCAAAACGCTTACTTATAAATACGGGTTATACCAATGTCCGCAAACCTACGTTTAGCCTTATTCTTTTTACCCATTGCGCTGCTGGTGGCGGCCTTAGGTTATTGGAATATAAACAGCTCACCGGATAGCAACGCCGCAACCGCGGCTGCAGACGACAAGATCATCGATTTTTTTGCACAGAACACCCATACTTTGCAATTTACTGAGACTGGCACACTGCATTATGAGTTGACCAGCCCCCACCTTGAGCACACGCAAAATGATGACATGACGCTATTATTGCAACCGGACTTATTGTTGTTTCGCGGCACTGAGCTACCATGGCACATCACCAGCGAGCGCAGCATCGTCAGCCCTGAGGGTGAAGAGGTTGAGTTGATCAAAAATGTGCGCATTGAGCGCACTGACGAACAGGGTCGCCCAACGATCCTCACCACCGAACAGCTCACCTATGTGCCTGCTACTGAATACGCCCATACCAAGCTTGCGGTAAAAATTGAAGCTGCCAACGGTGTGACTACTGGTGTTGGCATGCAAACCTATTTAAATCAAAGCAAAATGTATTTGCTTGCAAATGTGAGAGGCCGACATGAAGTTCGCTAAAACAAAAGCGTTAGTCCTTGCCACTGGTTTTAGTTTACTCAGCAGCTTGGCCCATGCCTTGCCCTCTGATAGTAGCCAGCCAATTAACATCCAAGCCGATAGTGCTGAACTGGATGACAAACGTGGTATCGCCATTTACCGCGGCGATGTTGTGATTACCCAAGGCACCCTAAAAATCACCGGCGACACCGTAACCATCACCATGAACAATGACGGTGACATTGACGTATTTACCTCAGAAGGCAAGCCTGCTTACTATGAGCAACTGCCATCGCCCGATAAAGAAATTGTCCAAGCCTACGGCCTAACCATCCAGTACTTTGCTAATACCGATAAAATCATCATCATTGACCAAGCCAAAGTTATTCAGCAGGGTAATACGTTCCGCGGCGAAAAAATCGTTTACGACACCAACCTAGAAATTGTCACTGCAGGTCGCGGCAAACAAGGCACCATCACCACACCAACCCCACGGGTTAACATGGTCATTCAGCCGAAAAACAAAGACAGCAAAGCAGAGTAAAATAATCCATGAGCAGCACCTTGACCGCAAAAAATCTGGCCAAATCTTACAAAGGCCGAACTGTTGTGCACGATGTCAGCCTGTCCATCAACAGCGGTCAAGTCGTTGGCTTGCTCGGCCCGAATGGTGCGGGTAAAACCACCTGCTTTTACATGATTGTTGGCTTGGTCAAAGCCGATAAAGGCAGTGTGTTAATTGACCAGCATGATGTCAGCTTCCAGCCGATGCACGGCCGCGCCCGTGCCGGGATTGGCTACCTGCCGCAAGAAGCCTCTATTTTTCGCAAGCTGAGTGTGGCAGACAATATCCTAGCCATTTTAGAGCTGCGCAAAGACTTAGACCGCACCGGCCGTCTGCAAGCACTGGACGAGCTTTTACAAGAATTTAACATCACCCACCTGCGCAACAACTTGGGCATGAGCTTATCGGGTGGTGAGCGCCGCCGGGTGGAAATTGCCCGCGCCCTTGCGACCAACCCAAAGTTTATCTTGTTAGACGAACCCTTTGCCGGTGTTGACCCTATTTCTGTGGGCGACATCAAACAAATCATCCAGCACTTAAAAGATAAAGGCATTGGCGTCTTAATCACCGACCATAACGTGCGTGAAACCTTGGATATTTGCGAGACAGCCTACATTGTCAGTGATGGACAAATTATTGCGATGGGCTCACCTGAAAGTATTCTCGAAAACCAGCTGGTACGTGACGTGTATTTGGGGCAGGAATTCCACCTGTAAACAGCGGTACAGCAAGGTCAGCAGCTCATTCAAATGCAAATAAAAGCAACTTTCGTACAATAATTGCTTGTCAAGTCTAGGCAAACAGCAAAAAATCAGGCATAAATCTTGCTAGGCGCTATCACTTAGCGCATTAATGATAAGGAGTTATGCCTTTCCGCTATGAAAGCCTCACTCGTATTAAAAATGGGCCAACAGCTGTCCATGACCCCGCAATTGCAGCAAGCAATTCGCTTACTGCAAATGTCGACCCTGGACCTACAAGAAGAAATCCAAGAGGCCCTAGAAAGTAATCCTATGCTTGAACTGGAAGAGGATGGCACCTCTGTTCAGAGCGATCCTGATGCTGCCAAAAAATCAGCCAGCGATGAATCTACCGCCCCGCAAGAAAACAGTCAGAGCACAGACACCGCTACTACGGCTGAACAGCCTGCTACGCAAAGCGACGATTGGCCGGAACAAATTCCCAGCGAGCTCGAAATCGACACCTCATGGGATGACATCTACCAATCCAGCGCCAGCAGTAACATTCCTAGCTCCAATAGCGAAGAGTGGGACTTTACCAGCACCACATCGGTCGGTGTCGACCTGCAAAGCCACCTGCTGTGGCAGCTCAACCTCGCTAAAATGACCGAGACTGATCGCACCATCGCCACCGTAATCATCGACAGCATTGGCGAGGACGGTTACCTACAAGAAAGCCTAGAGGAAATCCAAAGCTCCTTTGACCCGATGCAACACATTGAAATGGATGAAGTGGAAATGGTCCTCAAGCGGGTGCAGCAGTTCGAGCCCACAGGCATTGCTGCCCGCGACCTTAGCGAGTGCCTGCTACTGCAACTGCACAGCTTGCCCAGTGACACAGCATGGCTGGCACAAGCGCAACAGCTCTGTGCTGAGCACTTAGAGCTGCTCGGCGCCCGTGACTACAATCAAATTATGCGGCGCATGCGCATCAAAGAAGACGCGCTAAAAAACATTGTGCAATTGATTCAAACCCTCAACCCGCGCCCAGGCTCAGTGATTGAAAGCAAAGAACCTGAATACATAGTGCCCGATGTTATTGTGCGCAAAGCCAACAACCGTTGGATTGTTGAGCTCAACCCTGAAATTGCCCCTCGTCTGGCGGTTAACGCCCATTACGCCAGTTTTGTACGCCGCGCCGACAACAGCGCTGACAACACATTTTTACGTACGCAACTGCAAGAAGCGCGCTGGTTTATTAAAAGCTTACAAAGCCGCAATGAAACCTTACTCAAAGTCGCAACGGAAATTCTTGATTACCAACGGGGTTTCTTTGACTATGGCCCTGAAGCCATGAAACCCTTGGTACTGGCTGAAGTAGCCGAGGCAGTGGGCATGCATGAGTCAACCATTTCGCGGGTAACAACACAAAAATACATGCATACGCCACGGGGCATATTCGAGCTGAAGTATTTTTTCTCCAGCCACGTCAGCACCACACAAGGCGGCGAATGCTCATCCACGGCTATTCGCGCCATTATCGAAAAGATCGTAGCAGCAGAAAACCCAAGAAAACCATTGAGTGACAGTAAAATCGCTGGTTTACTGGAAGAGCAAGGTATTCAAGTGGCACGTCGCACCATTGCCAAGTACCGTGAAGCTCTTGGCATTGCCTCTTCAACCGATCGGAAACAACTCTTATAGACATTGGTCAGTAACACTTATTTTACGCAGGCGTTACAATCCTGCTAAACAACGCACTAACAACAGTGCTGCTAAGGAGAAGAGTATGCAAATCACTATCACAGGCCATCAATTAGACGTCACTGAAGCCCTACGTGAGTACATTAATAATAAATTTGCTAAGCTAGAGCGTCACTTCGATAAAATCACTAGCATCCGCGTGACCTTGAGCGTTGAAAAAGTAAAGCAGAAAATTGATGCGACTCTGCTAATTGCCGGCGGTGAAATTATTGCCAACGCTGAGCACGAAGACATGTATGCGGCCATTGACCTCCTCGTTGACAAACTGGATCGTCAATTAATTAAACACAAAGAGAAACTACTAGCCCGTCAAAAAGGCGCCCTAGAACGTTAATACTTATATGATTCGATTAGAACATATACTGACCCCGGAACGCTCCAGAGTGAACGTACCGGGGGGCAGTAAAAAGCGCGTACTTGAATACATCGCCCACTTAATTTCTGCCGACTTACCAGACATCGACGAAGCTGTGCTGTTCGAAAGCTTAGTTGCTCGGGAAAAGCTCGGCTCAACAGGGTTTGGCGATGGTATTGCAATACCCCACTGCCGCTTAATGGGTTGTCATACACCCATTAGCGCAATCTTACGCTTAGAAACAGCAATTGATTTTGATGCCATTGATGGCGAGCCCGTGGACCTACTGTTTGTTCTTTTGGTACCTGAAGCTGCCACTGATGCACACTTAGAATTACTGCGCCAAATTGCCAGCATTTTTGAGCAAGACAAGGTACGCGAACGCCTGCGTAGCGCGCCAAACAATGCAGCCTTATACCAAGCTGTACTCGATGCGCAAAACTAGAGGTCTTTACCTATGCGTTTAATTATTGTCAGCGGCCGCTCAGGCTCGGGCAAAAGCACAGCTTTAGATGTATTGGAAGATAATAACTTTTACTGCATTGATAACTTGCCGGCGATGTTACTCCCAGAACTGGCGGAACGGACCCTGCTCGCAACTGAGCTAGCTTACCCACAGATTGCAGTATCCATTGATGCGCGCAACCTGCCCAACCAGCTAGAACGCTTCCCTGAATTACTCGCAGATTTGCGGGAGAAACATATTGTCTGCGATGTGCTGTATCTAGACGCTGACAACGAAACCCTATTAAAAAGATTTTCCGAAACACGTCGACGCCACCCGTTGACCAATGACTCGCGCTCCCTAGCCGAGGCGATTCAGGAAGAGAAGACTCTGCTCTCGCCAATCATTGATCTGGCTGACCTAACCATTGATACCTCACAGCTTAATTTGTACCAACTACGGGACATTATTAAACTGCGCTTACTGAATAAGCCCGAACCTGGCACTGCCTTTTTAATTGAATCCTTCGGCTTTAAGCGTGGCGTTCCTGTGGATGCCGATGTGGTATTTGATATCCGCTGCCTGCCCAATCCCTATTGGAAACCCGACCTGCGTGCATACTGCGGCCTTGACCAACCCATTGTTGACTACCTGGGTGAGCAAGCGGATGTGGAAGAGATGTACAACGATATTTACACTTACTTAGCTAAATGGTTGCCGCGCTTTGCCGCCAGTAATCGGGCTTATGTCACCATTGCTATTGGCTGTACCGGTGGCCAACACCGCTCAGTGTATATGGCCCAGCGTTTAGGTCAGGCGCTCGGCAAAGAACTTAGCAATGTACAAATCCGCCACCGCGATGTTGTACGCTCAGATAGCCAAACAGATGCCTAGCTGCCAAGTCACCATCATCAACAAACTGGGTTTGCATGCTCGGGCCGCAGCTAAATTCGTTGCGGTTGCCAGTAGTTTTCCGTGCCAGGTCAGTGTTGGGCGTACACCCGAGCAACTCTGTAACGGCAAAAACATTATGTCAGTGATGATGCTAGCTGCCAGTAAAGGCACCCAACTGCATATTAATGCGCAAGGTGAGCGAGCAGCAGAAGCTTTGGCAACCTTAGAAGAACTGATTGCCCAACGCTTCCACGAAGACAGCTAAGGGTCTTCTGCTGTGCAGCAGAAGACCCTTAGCCAATATTTAAGCAATGCGGGCCATCCACCAATGGGTCATTAATCAGTGTGCTGACACGGCGCTCATGCAGCTGTGGTTGTGTGGCTGCTAAAAGCTCGAGTAACTGCTCAGTGCTACTCTCAGGGTTGAGCCACAGCGCTTGCTGCTCGGCATTGAGTAAAACTGGACGACGCAAATTAGCCGCTTGCTGAGTCAGCATCGCCACACTGTAATAATCACGCCCCGGTACCGAGTAAACATCCCAAAGCCCCGCAAAGTACGACACAGATTCCGCCGCACTCAACCAAAACGGCTGCTTGCGGTGTTGGCCGCGCCACTCAAAAAAACCATTGGCAGGCAGCAAACAACGTTGGCCATGCCAAGCTTTTTTAAACATTGGCTGCGTGTGCACAGTTTCGGCCCGCGCATGGGCCACTGCGCGCGTTAAATCAGTCATCCAAGCGGAGGTGAACCCCCATAAAGCCAAGGTTGCGTGACGCTCCTGTTCCTGCTGATAAATCATTAACACTTGCGATTTTGGCGCTAAATTCCAGTGCGCGCGCATGTGCTGCGGAAAACCTGGCAACTGCGCCATGGCCTCTGGCCAATTAAACAAAGCATAGCGTCCCGACATAAATCGACTGACCTTTTGTTAACACTCTAAAATGCCGTGCCGCACGCCTGGCTGCGGCTCCGACGTACCATCCACAAGGGGCGTTGCTTGCTGATAACTGCTGATTAACCCACGGGCTTCTTGCGCTTGCGCATCGCTCACCATCAGGCCTAGCAAACCTAACGCAGGCAGCTCTCCCATACCGCCAACCAAGTCCGCACCCTGTAAAAACACCTCGATACCTTCGCTGCGCAACATACTCATCAGCATTTGTGCTTCCATTAAATCCGCTGGCTCATGAATCCTTTGCACCTTAGATCTCCTCTGCAAGTTATTCACTAATACGGGTATAATAGCCCAATAAACCTACCCCACAGCGCCTAAAGCCCTGAACAGCATCCGAACAAGAGAATTACATGGATCAATTTGACAGTATTCGCCCCTACAATGACAACGAAGTGGCGTCTGTATTGCAACGTTTGCTGGCTGATGTCGATTTTTTATCCATCATCACTCAGTACCGTTTCCCTGTGGCCTCACGCTATTTTGGCTGGTTATTACGCCCCATCATTGCTGGAAAACTGCGCAGCGAGCTGAAAGCAGTCAATAGTGTCGCCGCCCTGCAAGAACGGATTGAATCCTATGTGGAGCGCAGCATTAGCCAAGCCACAGACGGCATCAGCTTTTCTGGTATTGAGCACTTGCAAGATGGCCAGCCGCACTTGTATTTAGCCAATCACCGCGACATTGTGATGGACCCAGCATTTGTTAATTACGCTTTATTTCAAGCACAACACAGCACGCCGCGCATTGCCATTGGTGATAATTTATTACAGCGGCCCTTTGTTAGCGACCTGATGCGCATCAACAAAAGCTTTATCGTCCACCGCTCATTGACGAACCGCCGTGAAAAGCTGACGGCATTTCAACTGTTATCGGCTTATATCAATCACTCCATTTTGCAAGACCGTGAATCCATTTGGATTGCCCAGGCCGAAGGACGTGCCAAAGATGGTGATGACCGCACCGAAAGCGCTATTTTAAAAATGTTTCACTTGTCGCGTAAAGATGAAGACTTTGCGGCAGTGATTGCTTCCCTGCGCTTAACCCCCGTGGCCATCAGTTACGAATACGACCCATGTGATATTGCTAAAGCGCGCGAACTCTATATCCGTGCCACAACCGGTGAGTACAACAAAGAAATTGGCGAAGACGACGCCAGCATTGCTCAAGGTATTACCGGCTATAAAGGCCGTGTGCATGTGCATTTCTGCCCCGTGTTAAGCAGCGGTTTTACTGATGCAAAACAACTGGCCAATTTAGTTGATCAGCAAATCTGGCGCGATTACCGTTTATTCCCCGTGCACTATTTAGCTTGGGCACTATGGGATCAGCAAGATGCGGGCTTAGAAGTGCCTGATATTCATGACGTGTTTGAGCAGCAAGAAGTACTCACTGCGCAACGCGAATGGCAACGCCGCTTAGCCGCCTGTCCAGCAGAGCATCGCCCTTATTTGATTATGCAGTACGCCATGCCACTGCAGAACCAATACCGCTGCAACGCTCTCCACGCCTAATTTTCGCAGACAACTGCACACGCTCCTGAGGTTTTTATGTCCTGGTTACAAGTCCGTTTAGCCATCCAACCCGATCAAGCTGCACACTGGGAAGACACTTTACTGGAGCTCGGCGCAGTATCCGTGACCTTTATGGATGGTGAAGACCAGCCTATTTATGAGCCAGACTTAGGCACCACGCCGCTCTGGAATCACACCCATTTGCTGGCCTTATTTGAAGACAGCGTTGATCCTGAGCTGCTGCGCCAGCACATTCAGTTGCTCGGCGGCGCCAAGACGCCAGAGTTAGAAATCGAGCCGTTAGAAGA
>JAAYTE010000262.1 GCA_012518175.1 Gammaproteobacteria bacterium
TATTCGTCCAGGTTATGGCTTAGAGCTGGCGCAGCAAGTTAAAAAAGCCCATGACAGCGCTGTACCAGTGTTGTTTTACAGTGAAACTGAAGTGACTGCGCTGACCCGCTTAGCTGCTGTAAGAGCTGGTGGGCAAGCTTTTTCTACCGGCAATTTAGATGCTGCCAATATTTTAGAAAAGATAGAAAGCTGGGTCTCAGTGGTGCATGCCGAGCCTTATCGCGCGCTGGTGGTGGATGATTCAAAAGCGCAAGCAACGTTTACTGAGCGCGTCCTCAATGCGGCAGGCATCATGACCCGTGCCATTACCGATCCGACTCAGGCGTTAACTGAATTATTAGATTTCAATCCAGACTTAATTATCCTCGATATGTATATGCCCGAATGCGACGGCCCTGAGCTGGCCAAAGTGATTCGGCATAATGATAGGTTTGTTGGCGTGCCGATCATTTACTTATCTGCAGAAGATGATTTAGACAAGCAATTGGATGCCATGAGTGAAGGGGCCGATGACTTTTTAATGAAGCCAGTCAAACCTCGGCATTTAGTCGCCACAGTACGCAATCGTGCGGCCCGCGCCCGTCATTTAAAAACGCGCATGGTCTGCGACAGCTTAACCGGCTTATACAATCACACGCATATTTTACAGCTGTTGGAAGATGCCTGTGAGCGCGCGCAAAAGCTGCGAGCGCCGATGTGTTTTGTCATGATCGATATTGACCACTTTAAGCAGGTGAATGATACCTATGGGCATTCGATGGGCGATAAAGTGATTAAAAGCTTGGCGCTATTTTTAAAGCAGCGCTTACGCCGCAGTGACCAGATTGGCCGCTACGGTGGTGAGGAGTTTGCTGTGATTTTGCCAAATACCGAACTGCATTTCGCCGAGAAAATTATCAATGAAATTCGCCTGCGCTTTGCCGCTATACGCTTCCCTGCGCAAGACCAAGAGTTGAGCTGTACCTTTAGTGCCGGTGTGGTGGCCTATGACGGCACACTGGATAGCGCACAGCTGGCCGATTTAGCTGACCAAGCCATGTATAAGGCTAAGCATGCAGGCCGCAATCAAGTGGCCGTACTGTAAGCCAACTTAGCGATTACTGCCCTTTGGCAGCACGGCGTACATTCTCTAATAGCTGCGCATTAGGGTAACCGTCTGCTGGTAAGCCCTGAGCTTGCTGAAAGCTGCGCACTGCTTGGCGTGAGTTAACGCCGATAATACCGTCGGGCTTGCCGCTATCAAAACCCAATTGATTGAGCAGTGTTTGTAGCTCGGTGCGTTCCTTGCGGCTGAGCATGCGGTCGTGTTTTGGCCAATTAGTTGCCGGGCTGTAATCACCTTGCAACGCATTGGCGAGCAAGCCAATTGCCAACGCATACGATGATGAGTTGTTGTATTTTAAAATACTGCGAAAGTTATTCAGCAACAAATAGGCTGGGCCTTGATAACCGCTAGGCAAGAATAACGTCGCAGTTTGTTGCGCCATCTGTGCAGAGCTCATGTCGGTGTCAGCGGTGATGCCTAGCGCTTGCCACTGCGCTAAGGTTTTGCTCTGTACGCCGTCGGCGATGGCATAATCAAAGTTACGCGGTAACTGCACTGCAAA
>JAAYTE010000042.1 GCA_012518175.1 Gammaproteobacteria bacterium
CATAAATGGAATATTCACGTCAATTGCATCAGCAACACCCACAAACATAATTTCTACTGGGTCACGCACATCGACCAATAATACCGGCTGCTCAGTTTGCTGAGTTTTAGCGTAGGCCTCTTCAGCACTGATCTCTAACTCCACCGCTTGCACAGAAAATACTGCAAGGGATAGCAAGATACCGCTGAATAAACTTTGTATACGAGTCATAAACTGGCTCTCCATTGAATTAATATCAATATAATACACTATTATAGATTATATTTCAGCGGCATCCATAGCAGATACATCTGTAACTGCCAAATACCACTGCTATTAATCACGCAAACTCAGCACCGACCAACCACGCTGCTCAGCAATGGCTCGCAGGGTGTCATCGGGGTCAACCGCCACTGGGTGGGTTACCTGCTCAAGCAACGGTAAATCATTGTGCGAATCACTGTAAAAGTAGCTGTCTTCGAGTGTTGCTTGATGCTCGGCCAACCAAGTGTTTAAACGGGTAATTTTACCGCCCTGAAAACTGGGTACATCCACCAGCTCCCCGGTGTACTGGCCATTGTGCATACCGCATTCTGTGGCAATCAAATGTTCTACACCTAAACGCTGGGCAATGGGCCCAGTAATAAAACGGTTGGTCGCAGTAATAATCATCACCACATCCCCTGCCGCACGGTGCTTAGCTAATAATGCTTCGCCTTTCGCAAGGATAATAGGCTCAATGCAATCACGCATAAAACCCGCATGCCACTGTTCGAGCTGAGCCTTATCAGTACGCCCCAGAACTTCTTGGCAAAAGTTCTGATAGGCCAAGACATCGAGCTGTCCAGCCAAGTAGTCATGATAAAACTGATCATTTTTGGCCCGATAAGCTTCCGCATCAACCAGCCCCTGCGCGCACAAATACTCACCCCACTGGTGATCACTGTCACCGGCTAATAAGGTGTTATCCAAGTCAAAAATAGCCAATCGCACGGCAAATACCCTAATAATGATAAAAAGAGTGCTGAGCATAACGATTTTATCAATGCCTGACCATTCAGTGACTAAAGCGCGTTGCCGCTCTGGCGCGCTTTGTGGAACAATGGGACAAGAATTTAAACAAAGGATGCGGACATGATTGATTCAGATGGGTTTCGTCCGAACGTCGGCATCATCCTGACCAACGACCACGGACAAGTACTTTGGGCAAGGCGCGTGAATCAAGATGCATGGCAGTTTCCTCAAGGCGGAATTAATCCACATGAAAGTGCCGAAGATGCACTCTACCGTGAGTTGCATGAGGAAATTGGTTTACAGGAGCAGGATGTCGAAATATTAGCCTGCACTCGCGGCTGGTTGCGCTACCGTTTACCGCAACGTTTAATCCGCACCCATAGCCAACCGGTGTGTATTGGCCAAAAACAAAAGTGGTTTTTACTGCGATTGCGCAGCAGTGACGAACAGGTGCGCATGGATCTTACGGAAAAACCTGAATTTGATGGTTGGCGTTGGGTCAGTTATTGGTATCCTTTAGGTCAAGTCGTAGCCTTTAAGCGCGACGTATACCGCCGGGCTTTAAAAGAGCTGGTTTATCAACTTCCTACTCGGGATTAACCCTAAGTTGTCAGACGCTAACCGCACCGATAGCAGCATGCTCAATATGTTGCGCACGATATCTCAAGAAGTGAACGCTGCTAAGGATTTACCAGCGGCCTTAACAATTATCGTTAAACAAGTGCGCGTGGCGATGAACAGCCATGTCTGCTCGGTATACTTATACGAGGCTGAGCAGGACCGTTATTTGCTCATGGCCACTGAAGGCTTAAATAAGCGTGCGGTGGGTAAAGTGAGCATGAGTTCCAACGAGGGCTTAGTTGGCTTAGTCGGTAGCCGCGCAGAAACCATTACCCTTGAAGATGCTGTCAATCACCCCAAGTTTTTATACTTCCCAGAAACAGGCGAAGAGCGCTACGCTTCTTTTTTAGGCACGCCAATTATTCACCATCGCCAGGTGCTGGGTGTCTTGGTTGTGCAGCAAAAAGAACGCCGTCAATTTGATGAAGGTGATGAAGCTTTCTTAGTCACCATGAGTGCGCAACTCTCCGGTGTGATTGCCCACGCCGAAGCGACCGGTTCTATTCGTGGCTTAGACCAGCAAGGTAAGGGTATTCAAGAAGCACGTTTTGTTGGCGTACCTGGTGCACCTGGCGCAGCCTTAGGTACCGCCGTGGTGGTGCTGCCGATTGCAGACTTGGATGTAGTGCCTGATAAAACAACGGGTGACATTACCACCCAACTCGAGCTGTTTTCCTCGGCTTTAGAATCCGTGCGCGCCGATATTCGTAGCCTATCAGCACGCCTTGCCAAACGTTTACGTCCGCAAGAACGCGCATTGTTTGATGTTTATCTAATGATGCTGGAGCACACCGCCTTAGCCGGTGATGTAATTGCAGTGATTCGCCAAGGGCAATGGGCGCAAGGTGCTTTACGCCAAGTGGTTAGCGAGCATGTGCAGCGCTTTGAACACATGGATGACGATTACCTGCGTGAACGCGCTTCAGATGTAAAAGACTTAGGTCGACGTTTGCTCGCCTACCTGCAGCAAGGTCAACAACAAACTCTGGTGTACCCCGACAACACAATTCTCGTCAGTGAAGAGCTCTCACCCGCCATGCTCGGTGAGGTGCCGCGAGATAAATTGGTGGGCTTAGTTTCAGTGCTCGGCTCACGCAACTCCCACGTGGCTATTTTGGCCCGGGCGATGGGTATTCCCACGGTAGTGGCCGCAGTGGATTTACCTTACACCCGCCTAGATGGCATTGAGTTGATTCTCGATGGTTATCACGGTGATGTGTTTACCAACCCCAGTGCTTTATTGCGCCAGCAATACTCTGAAGTGGTGGAAGAAGAACGCCTCATCAATAAGGATTTAGACAGTTTACGCAGTTTGCCCTGCATTACCCTCGACGGCCATCACCTGCCATTATGGGTCAACACTGGCTTAATTGCAGACGTGCAGCGCGCCCAACAACGCGGCGCTGAAGGTGTTGGCTTATACCGCTCAGAAGTAGCATTTATGGGCACATCACGCTTTCCCAGTGAAAGTGAACAAGTGCAAATGTACCGTGAGCAACTGCAGGCCTTTCATCCATTACCGGTCACCATGCGCACGTTAGATATCGGCGGTGATAAGCCTCTGAGCTACTTCCCCATTAAAGAAAGTAATCCCTATTTAGGCTGGCGTGGAATCCGTATCACTTTAGACCACCCAGAGATTTTCTTAGTGCAGGTGCGCGCCATGATCAAGGCCAGCGTCGGTTTAAATAACCTGCATATTTTATTGCCGATGATCTCTGGTGTGCACGAACTTGATGATGCCCAACACCTCATCCATCGCGCTTGGGCGGAACTGATCAACGAAGGCTTTGCCGTACAAATGCCTCCGGTGGGGGTGATGATTGAGGTACCTTCGGCAGTCTATCAAGCCCGTGAACTAGCACGTATGGCTGACTTTTTATCAGTGGGCTCTAACGATCTAACCCAGTATTTGCTGGCGGTGGATCGCAATAATGCTCGGGTTGCTGACCTCTATGATTATTTACACCCAGCAGTACTCATGGCCCTCAAAGAAGTGGTCAGCGCAGCTCAGGCGGAAGGTAAGAAAGTCAGTATTTGCGGAGAAATGGCCGGAGACCCAGTCGCTGCTGTGCTGTTAATGGCTATGGGTTTTGATAGTTTATCAATGAACTCCACCCATTTACCTAAGGTGAAGTGGCTGCTGCGCAAAATGACTTTACAGCACGCGCAAGAACTCCTCAGCGAAGTATCCAGCATGGATAACCCAGAGCTTATTCACAGCACTCTGAACTTAGCTTTAGGTAACCTAGGCTTAAGCAAAGTGCTCAACCCTGTTTCCAGTGTGCAAACTTAGCAGCACAACAGCGCATCACCAGCCGCTAATAAGAACCTCAGTCGCGCGACTTGTCTAAGATAAAGGCTGGCAACTCAACTTGATTTTGACCGGTAAACTGTCCATTTACCCCATAGCTGCGCTCAGCTAAAGTCGTTCGGCCATCAGCAAAGCGCCGTAACAAGCTGGTTGCCCGTGTACCGTACACCTCGCCACGAATAAAGATACTCGAGAGCATGCGCTCCATGGCCAGGCCCACGCCAGTATCGGGCAGCTGGTCATCAGCAGCACGCTGCTCATCGTGCATTAACGTAAACAGTGCCTCGTCTGTAGCCTCTAAGTGCGCAGAAAACATCGTGCGTAAGCGCACCAGCTTGGGCCATGGGGTATCCAAGCTCGCATTGCACAAGCCGTAAATTCCTGGGCTTAAGCGCTTTGGCCGTGGCTCAGTAGAACTGACAAACCACATTGATTGCGCATCACCGAGCAGTAAGTTAAAACCACTGTACTGCTCAAGCTCAGCAGCAATACTGTGTAAATACTCCTGCGGACTTTGTTGTCCCGCAAGATAATCGCTAACCAAAGCGCCCCGTGACTGCTCACCTAAAGGCAATGACATATCACGCACATTGGTTAATGTAGCGAAACGCCCGTGCGCCGCAATCCCTAGCCAAGTACCGCCAGCTTCTAAATCGCGCCCGGCATAAATACTGGGCTGATCTGCCCATTGCGCCAGCGCTGCACTGGGACGCGCATGCACCTCATCACGGTTAGCCAGTAATAATAAAGGCTGCTGACTTTCAGGACGCCAAGCAAAAACAACTAAACACATAGGTTACTCAATACTAAATATACGCAGCATTTTACTCGCTAAATACTGTCTGTTAATCAACAGCGCAAGGCTCAACTTGCAGCACAGTGCCTTGCTGCCCAATCACTTTAACCCGCTGCCCGACAGGCAGATTCGGACCACTGACAAGCCAATAACTATCACCCGCTTTGATTTTGCCACGACCGGCACTAATAGCTTCATGCAAAATATACTCGCCACCAAGCAATTCACTACCGCGTTGATTTAAACCCGGTTCAGCAGCAGGTTGCTTGCGCAAACGTCGCCACCAAAGTAGCGCTGTGGCCAATGCCAACAGCGCAAAAATCATGAACTGCCATGCCCACGAAAGCTCAGGAAAAAGCCAGAGCAAAATGCCAACTACGGCAGCAGCCGTACCAAACCATAAAAAATAGCCGGCCGTGCCGAACACCTCAACAATCAGTAAGAGCACGGCTAATGCGAGCCAATCCCACACAGCTAAATGTTGTAGGTACACACTCACGCCTGCTTACCATCAAAGGAGGCCTTAACAATTTCACTGATACCACCAATGGAGCCAATTAACTGGCTGGCTTCTAACGGCATCATGATGACTTTACTGTTGTCTGCAGCAGCAATATTCCCCAGCGCATCAATGTACTTTTGCGCGACAAAGTAGTTCACCGCCTGCACACTGCCGCCACTGATGGCTTCCGAAACCATACGGGTTGCTTCTGCCTCTGCTTGCGCCGCACGTTCACGGGCTTGAGCCTCCAAAAACGCGGCTTCACGCTTACCTTCTGCCTTTAAAATCTGCGATTGTTTTTCACCTTCAGCGGTTAAAATATCCGCTTGGCGACGTCCTTCAGCTTCTAAAATCGACGCTCGTTTAAGGCGCTCAGCTTTCATTTGACTGGCCATCGCCGCAACTAAATCAGCTGGCGGGGTAATGTCTTTGATTTCAATGCGCGTAACTTTAACTCCCCATGGCGCTGTAGCCTGATCAACGGTATGCAGTAAACGCTCATTAATCACATCGCGCTGGCTGAGCATCTGATCCAGCTCCATGGAGCCTAAAACCGTACGGATATTGGTCACCACTAAGTTTAAAATGGCATATTCCAACTCACTGACTTCATAAGCCGCTTGCGCAGTATTCACCACCTGGAAAAAGCATACGGCATCAATACGGACAATGGCGTTATCGGCGCTGATCGCCTCTTGTGCGGGAATGTCTAACACTCGCTCCATCACGCTAATTTTGCGGCCGACAGTATCCATCAGCGGCACAATAATATTTAACCCCGGCTTTAACGTACCGGTATAACGCCCAAAGCGTTCCACAGTCCATTCGTAACCCTGCGGCACCACTTTAAAGCCCATAAAAACCACAGCGACAATCAGGGCAACAAATAAAAACAAAACGAAACCAATATCCATACAAACTCCGTAGTAGCAGATCATTCAAGCTTTGATTATAGGGTGCACTCGCTAAAAGGCTTGTGTTATTTTTGCTGACTTTGTGGCGTCACGCGTAAAATCTCTTCAATGGTGGTCAGCCCCGCAGCTATTTTTTGCGCTCCAGACAGTCGCAAGCTGCGCATACCATCGCGGTACGCTTGGTTTTTCAATTTGACTAAATCTGTATCAGCCATGATTAAAGGCTTAATTGCATCATTGAGCAGCATGATTTCATACACCCCCGCGCGTCCACGGTAGCCTGTCTCTCGACACTCTAAACAGCCCACTGCTTGTTGTGCACCTTTAGGCAAAGGAGCACTCCACGGCTGAGTTAGCGTATGCCAATCAGCTTCGGCAATGTCCACCGGAGCCTTACAGTGCGGACACAAGGTGCGCACTAAACGCTGCGCCATTACTCCAAGCAATGTGGCTTTGAGTAAGTAATAGGGTACGCCCAACTCTAATAAGCGCGTAATGGCGCTGGGCGCATCATTGGTATGCAAGGTGGAAAGCACTAAGTGGCCTGTCAAAGCCGCTTGAATCGCCATTTCTGCGGTTTCTAAGTCGCGTATTTCACCGATCATAATAATATCGGGATCTTGGCGCATCAGTGCACGAATGCCACTGGCGAAGGTGAGATCAATATTGTGCTGCACCTGCATCTGATTAAACGCTGGCTCAATCATTTCGATGGGGTCTTCAATCGTGCAGACATTGACCTCTTCCGTGGCCAGTTGCTTCAAGGTGGTATAAAGCGTGGTGGTTTTACCGGAGCCGGTTGGGCCTGTGACTAAGATAATACCATTGGGCTGCCCAGTCATACTGCGCCAGCGTTGTAAGTCATCACCCGAGAAGCCCAACTGATCAAAGGTTTTTAATAACACCTCGGGGTCAAAAATCCGCATCACCAGTTTTTCCCCAAAGGCCGTGGGTAGCGTGGAGAGGCGCAGCTCCACTTCGCTACCCTCTGGCGTTTTGGTTTTCACCCGTCCATCTTGAGGCTTGCGCTTCTCTGCCACATTCATGCGCCCTAAGGACTTTAAACGGCTGACCACTGCCATAGTGACTTGCGCGGGAAACTGGTACACCGTATGCAAGACACCATCAATGCGAAAACGCACCGCACCTTGCTCACGGCGCGGCTCAATATGAATATCACTGGCGCGCTGCTGAAAGGCATACTGGAACAGCCAGTCAACAATGTTGACGATATGTGCATCATTGGCATCTGGCTCTTGATCACTGGCACCAAGGTTGAGTAACTGCTCAAAGTTCCCCACACCACTGGCAAACTGATCAGTGGCTGAAGCGCCAGAGACAGAGCGGGCTAAACGATAAAACTCAGTGGTGAAGCGTTGAATATCAGCAGGATTGGCCACCACTCGCTTAATTGGCCGACGTAACACATGGGCTAGGTTATCTTCCCAGTCGCGCACAAAAGGCTGGGCGCTAGCAATGGTGACACTGGCGCTATCCACGGCCACAGCAATAATTTTATGACGTTGGGCGAAAGCGTAAGACATCACCGGAGTAATAGCCGCCACATCAATTTTTAATGGATCAATACGCAAGTACGGCTGCTGCGCCCACTCAGCTAACCACAGGGTTAAAGCCTCTAAGTCGAGCTTGCGTCCAGGCCGCGACCTATCATCGAGCTTTTGCGTAGCGATATATTCCAGCGGGTGCATGTGCACCGTTGCCGCATCACCACGGCGCGCTGCTATACAGTTTTCTGCAGCATCCTGATCAATGCGCCCCTGCTTAACCAACTCAGCCAAGACTTCATTTAAATCCAGTACATGATTAGGTAGAGCGGCGGCAGAGGGCATAATTTTTCCTGTCTAAACTTTAAAAGCTGATTCTGCATAGCTTGCCAAATCAATAGCAACGCCATGCAGAGGTATGGCTAAAGCTTAACGCAACACTTGCTTCCAAGCATTGAGGCTGAGCACAGAACCTAAATGTTCTCGACGCTGTACTAATGCCTCAGGCGTAATAGGTTGCAATGCAAGCTTGTGCAGTTCACGTAAAGCACCGAATAAACGGTCACTGTCTGGTAAGTCCGTCACATCACGGGCCAGTTGCAACCAGACCAAGAGTCGTTCAAGGCGCGGAGCTTGCTCAGCCAAGTCTTCTGGCTGACGCATATAACGATTGACTTGCAAGGCTGTCGCTTCGTCTTGCAAAAACTGCAATAACCAATTTTGCAAGACGGCCGCACCCTGACGGGTACCACGTGCTGTACGCTTTTTCTGCCACTGTTTATCTTGCAGCCACAGCGCCAACTGCAGGGAAAACACACCCCAACGAGTATCAGCCAACTCTTGTGCAAAGGCTTGTGGTGCAGCATCACGCACAGCTTGCTCTTCAGCCCCCTCAGTCACCCGCTCACGCCAGCTTTCAATCAACGCATCCAACTGCCCACGCAAAGCACTGCTCGCTGCGCGCGGCACTGCATGTCCAAGGCTGGCCAACAAAGCGCGCAAACCAACTAACTGTTGAAACCATTGCTCTAATAGCTTCCAGTGCCCATTAAAACGGTATTGCTCTGCCAAGCGCTGACTGTTGCCCAGCAGTTGCCAAGCAATTGCCGCAAAGGCTTCATCTAAGGGTGTTTGTGCAGTAAGTTGCGCAGGCTCTGCCGCAACACTGTAGCTATTGGCATCAAACAAACGATAACCACGCTCAGCTTTACTGATATCACAAGGCATCAGCGCCGTGTCTGCTGCTAGCTCTAGGGCCAGCTCAAATAATGCAACTGGGTCGCCAGCACGTAATTCCAACTCCACTTCGCAAATTGCTTCCTGCTTTTTATCAGCAATCACCACGCCTTGATCAAGTGCGACCTCAACCACGGTTTCAACACCCTCACGCTGCCAGCGCAACTCAGCAAACTGGCGTTTAAAGTCGGTACTGAACACAGCTTTAAGCTGTTTTTTATCCAGTTCACGCAAACTCTCTGGCCAGCAGCTGTCATCCAAGTGGCTGAGCACTAAACGATTACTTTTTAAGTACCAATCCCACTCGTTGCGCTCTGATAATCCAGCGACACTCGCGCCTTTACTTTTCAAGGTTTGGATCAATTGTTCGCCATCGCGACGTATTCGTAACGCGACTTGGCCATTTGCTAGGGCAAAATCGTCCGTATCGTAATACCGATTGAGCAGCTCACGGGTCTGCCAAGTACCAACATTACGCGTTGCGAAAACTGGGTGCTCACACAGCGTAGCAAGGCTTTCAGGGCTGACACGCAGCTTTATTTCGGTTTCTTTAGCCATCTCATTCTCAATTCAAATTGTTGCTAGTTCATCGCTATGCTGGTCGAACCCTACAACAGCAACGTATAATCTAGGCTGTTATTGGAAACCGAGCGCAGCTCTAATATGTCGATAAACCCGTTTGTAAGTTTGTTTGGTCGTTCGCCCATTGGGCCAATGCAACAACATATAGCCAAAGCACACGAATGTGCCTCAAATTTAGTGCCTTTTTTTCAAGCCGTCATTGCGGAAGATTGGTCACGGGTAGAACTCGTGCAGCAAGAGATGTCTCGACTGGAAAAAGAAGCCGATAAACTCAAACGCAATGTGCGTATCCACTTACCTAAAAGCTTGTTTTTACCTGTGCCACGCTCAGACTTACTTGAGCTGCTCAGTGTACAGGACAAAGTTGCCAACCGCGCAAAAGACATCGCAGGCCTAATGCTAGGCCGGCAAATGACTATCCCGCAACCTATGCAGCCGATGATTCTAGCTTTTGTGCAACGTGTTGTTGATGCCAGCGAGCAAGCGCTGACAGCGATGAACGAGCTGGATGAAATTCTAGAAACAGGTTTTGGGAACCGCGAAGTAAACCGAGTCACCGCCATGATCGAAGTGCTTGAAGATATTGAGCACGACA
>JAAYTE010000263.1 GCA_012518175.1 Gammaproteobacteria bacterium
ACCGCTGCAATGAAGACACTTTGGATGAGCTGGCGCAGATTCTACAAAAAGCCCATGAGGACGGCGGCAACGTGATGATCCCAGCCTTTTCAGTGGGCCGTACCCAAGATATTTTATTCCACTTGGGCCGCTTCTATCAGGAAGGTCGTCTGCCGCAGCACACCGTGTACTTAGACAGCCCGATGGCGATTCGCGCCAATGACATTTATTACCGCCACCGCGATGATTTCGATCAAGAAAACCGCGCTATGCTGATTAAGCACGACATTCATAATGTCGAAGACTGGCTGCCTATTTTGAAACTCACGCCAAGCCCGCAAGAGTCCATGGCCATTAACAACGTGAAAAGCGGTGCGATTATTGTTGCCGGTAGTGGTATGTGCAATGGCGGTCGGATTATTCACCACTTTAAACACAACCTCTGGCGCACAGACTGCCACATTATTTTCACCGGCTTCCAAGCCCGCGGTACCAATGGTCGTGCAATTGTTGATGGTGCCAAGACAGTCCGCGTCTTTAAAGAAGATATTATGGTTGGCGCTCAGGTACACACTTTGGGTGGTTTTTCTGCCCATGCCGGCCAATCGCAATTAATTGAGTGGGCCAGCCATTTTGAAAACCGTCCTGAATTGCATTTAATTCATGGCGAATTGGATAAAATGGAAATCTTGCAGAGCGAATTCAAAAAGCGCTTAGATTGGGATGCCAATATTCCTGAACTCGGTGATCGCATTGCTTTATAAGGAGTGAATATGTCGTTTGAAAATGATAATTATCTGGCACGTCAGTACCAGGTCAGCAGTATTGATTTAGACAGTAAAGTCGATGAGTTACTGGACTTAGCCGTACCGCCAACCAGTAAAAATCGTGAGCTGTACCGAGAAATGATGCTGACTGTGGCTCGCATGGCCGAAGACGATCGCAACCGCTGGGATGCGAAAATCATGATGCAGACCTTGCGTGAAATGGAGGCCTCATTCAGCCTGCTAGAACGCTTTAAGCGGCGCCGCAAAGTGACTGTATTTGGTTCTGCGCGCACTGAGCCTGAGCATCCGCTGTACCAGCAGGCAAAAGAGCTGGGGGAGATTCTTGCACGGCATAACCTAATGGTCATCACCGGTGCCGGCGGCGGTATCATGGCCGCGGCCCATGAAGGTGCGGGCCTAGAAAACAGCTTAGGTCTCAATATTGCCCTGCCATTTGAGCAAGGTGCTAACGAAACTGTGCATGGCAGCGGTAACTTGCTGACTTTCCACTTTTTCTTCTTACGCAAATTATTCTTTGTGAAAGAAGCCGATGCATTAGTACTGTGCCCAGGCGGCTTTGGCACTTTAGATGAAGCGCTAGAAGTATTGACCTTAATGCAAACCGGCAAAAGCCCATTAGTGCCTGTGGTGCTGCTGGATCAGGAAGGCGGTACATACTGGGATAAAGCTCTGGAGTTTATGCGCGAAGAGCTGGTAGATAAAAACTATATTCTGCCCAGCGATTTACGCTTAATGCGCCAAGTACGCACGCCCCGTGATGCCGGCTTAGAAATTGCCCGTTTCTACCGTAACTTTCATTCTTCACGCTGGTTTAACAAGACTTTTGTGGTGCGTATGAACCATCCGTTGAATCAAGGCGCGATGGATACTCTGCACAAAGAGTTTGCTGATCTGTGTGTGTCCGGCGGTTATGAGCAAGTCCCTTACTGCCCAAAAACCCATAACGAACCTGAGTTCTGCAATCAGTTCCGGCTTGAGTTTGTCTTTAATGACCGCGATCACGGCCGTTTACGGGAAATGGTTGATTTTATTAACCTGCCGCAAAACTGGAAAAGAAACGACTAAACACGTTACTGCGGCTTGGTGTAAATGCCAAGCCGCAGTTTTCAACTTAGATAGCCGTCATCCCGCCATCAATGGTAAGGCCATGCCCAGTGGTAAAGCCTGCCCCTTCACTGCATAAATACATCACTGTTTCTGCCACTTCTTGCACCTGCCCAATACGTCCCATCGGGTGATGATTGGGAACACGCTGAGCTAAATCTGGATCAACTTCAGCAATGCGGCGATACATATCCGTATCAATCACTGCAGGACACACCGCATTCACGCGGATATTTTTACGTGCATACTCAATGGCCGCAGAGCGCGTCAAGCCCATCACTGCGTGCTTGGACGCTGCATACACCGACATTTTCGGCGCTGCCCCCAGCCCAGCTACCGATGCGGCATTTACAATAGCGCCACCACCTTGCTCAAGCATTTGCTGCAGCTGGTACTTCATACACAGCCAAACACCTTTCACGTTAACATCCATAATCATGTCAAATGACTGCAACGAGCCCTGATGTAAACGCTGGTTTTCCATTTCGATGCCAGCATTGTTAAAGGCGTAATCTAGACTGCCATAGATCTCTACGGTGCTGGCGATCAGTTGTTTGACTTGCTCTTCATCGCGCACATCGCAGTTAATAAAGGTTGCGCTGCCGCCGTCATCAAGGATCAGCTGAACCGTTTCCTCAGCACCTTTAGCATTGATATCAGCAACCACAACTTTGATACCGCGCTTAGCAAATGCTTGCGCTGTAGCGCGGCCGATGCCTCGTGCAGCACCAGTGACCAATGCAACCTGTCCAGATAATTTCATTCGCAACGCCTCTATTGTTGTTATCAGTAGGCTTTGATTCTAGCCAGCTCAACGCCGAGGCACAGCACTATCATTTAGGTTGATAGCCCATCATACAAAAACACCCATAACCACAGGTAAAAGCTCTAGAACAGCCTCAACTCACTGACGCAGTTGTTAGAGTTCGGCCAAAATAGCGCGCAAAGCCTCGGCAGGGTCAGCCGCTTGTGTGATAGGACGGCCAATAACCAAATAATCCGATCCGGCTTGCATGGCTTGTGCTGGGGTTAAAATGCGTTTTTGATCATCTTGAGCGCTGCCCGCAGGACGAATACCTGGGGTAACCAACTGCCCTGCTGGCCATTGCTGCTTGAGCACACTGGCTTCTTGTGCAGAACACACCAGCCCATCTAAACCCGCTTGCTCAGCTAAACCAGCTAAACGCAGCACTTGCTCTTGCGGCGGCACATCTAAACCTAGGCCAGCTAAATCAGTCTGCTCCATACTGGTCAGCACCGTCACGCCAATCAATAACGGTTTCGCGCCGGTCTGTTGATCCAACACATTGCGGCAAGCTTGCAGCATTTTTAAACCACCGGAGCAATGCACATTCACCATCCACACCCCCAGTTCAGCAGCCGCTTTAACCGCCATGGCGGTGGTGTTGGGAATATCATGAAATTTAAGATCGAGAAAAACCTCAAAACCCAATTGCTGCAAATGCTCTACCACTTGTGGCCCACTGCGAGTGAAGAGTTCTTTGCCCACTTTAAGACGGCACTGCTGCGGGTTTAATCGCTCAGCAAGCGCTAAAGCTTGAGCGGCACTGGGAAAATCTAAAGCAACAATAATCGGGCTGGACATGACTTGAGTCTCGTATCAATAAAATCGGCGACATTGTAGCCTGACTTAACACAAAGTGCCCCACTGACTTAGCTCTAGCGCTATTTACAGCAAAGCAGAATGAGTGCCAGTTTTTCTACTGTGCTGAGTGCAATAAACCTACGTGCTGATTTTTATTACCTGCGTATAACACAGTGCCATGGCGGTTTTAGCAATAAAGATGTAACATTATTACCTACAAGACTTATGAGTCACTTTCTTTCCTTTGCGTTTAATGGAGCTACTCATGCCTTGGTATATTTGGATATTAATTGCTCTGGTGCTTGGTTCTATTGTCGGTAGCCTCTTATTGCTACGCAATACCGCCAACAAAATGCCCATCAGCAAAGAAAACTTAAAGATAATGCAGCAGCGCAATGCCGAGCTGGAAGCGAAAGAACGTCAGAAAGATAAGTAACTCTCAATTTATCGTTGGAGATTTTAGTATGTCCCGTACAGAAACTGATAGTTTAGGCGCCATTGAAGTTCCAGCTAATGCGTACTGGGGTGCGCAAACTCAGCGCTCCAAACTCAACTTTGCCATTGGCTCACAGCCCATGCCCATCAGCGTAGTACACGCCTTAGCGCAGGTTAAAAAAGCCGCTGCTCGAGTCAACTCACGCTTAGGCGAATTGCCTGAAGACATTGCCAAGTTAATTGAACAAGCGGCTGATGAAGTCATTAGCGGTAAGCTCGACGAGCACTTCCCCTTAGTGGTTTGGCAGACCGGAAGTGGCACCCAAAGCAATATGAACGTTAACGAAGTGATTGCTGGACGTGCCAATGAAATTGCTGGCCAAGGTATTGGTGGAAAATCCCCAGTACACCCCAACGACCACGTTAACCGTGCTCAAAGCTCTAACGACTGCTTCCCCACAGCCATGCACATTGCCGCTTTACAAGCCATTGAGCATGACTTATTTCCAGCGGTAAAAACGCTCCGTGACGGCCTGGACCAACAAGCCAAGCGCTATGCTAATTTAGTCAAAACTGGCCGCACGCACATGATGGATGCAACCCCAGTAACCTTTGGCCAAGAGCTGTCGGCTTTTGTTGCGCAGTTGGATTACGCCACCCATGCCATTGAAGCGACCTTACCCGCAGTTGGTCAGTTAGCCCAAGGCGGCACTGCAGTGGGCACGGGGCTCAATGCCAATGCGAACTTTGCCGAAAACATCGCCCGTGAGCTGGCTTCTGCAACCAAACTAAACCTTACCAGCGCACCTAACAAGTTCGCTGCCTTAGCTGGCCACGAGCCGCTGGTCAGTTTGTCTGGCGGGTTAAAAACCTTAGCTGTGGCGCTGATGAAAATTGCTAATGACTTGCGTCTATTGGGTTCTGGCCCACGAGCAGGCTTAGCTGAAGTGCTCTTACCTGCTAACGAACCTGGCAGCTCAATCATGCCTGGCAAAGTCAACCCAACCCAGTGTGAAGCGCTATCCATGCTGGCCTGCCAAGTGTTAGGCAATGATGTCACTGTTAATATTGCCGCCAGCCAAGGTCACTTGCAGCTCAACGTATTTAAGCCAGTGATTATTCACAACATTCTTGAGTCCATCGAATTGATGGCTGATGGTTGCCGTAACTTCCAAGAGCATTGCGTTGCGGGCATGCAAGCCAATGAGCAACAAATGGCCGACCATTTGGAAAATGGCTTAATGCTGGTTACTGCACTGAACCGTCATATTGGTTATGACAATGCAGCAAAAATTGCTAAGAAAGCTTACGAGGAAAACCTCACTCTGCGCGCAGCTGCCATTGCCTTGGAACTGGTTACCGATGAGCAATTTAGCGAATGGGTACGCCCAGAAGATATGCTGCATCCGACACCAAGCAAAAGCACCAGTGCAAAACCTAGCTCAATCACAGCCCGTAGAAGCTGGTCTTAATTGCTCTAACTAGAACAGATCAGCACCTTGCTGTTTAGTTAAGCAAACTAAAAGACCGCAAGTGGCACCTGATTAATGGGTGCTGCTTGCGGTCTTTTTTATTGCTGGGGATTTAACAGCTGCGCCATGTTTTAGAGCCAAGCAAAATATTTAGCTCCCATGATACGCAGGCTTACCCCCGTGCTGCACCACGCTAATATGCAGCAAGGTGCGGCTGGCCAGCCAATAACAAGCTAAAGTGTTACTGGCGCGCTGCTGCGGCAACGATCAAAGCTTTCATTTCTGCCACTGCTGCAGGGAAACCGACAAAGAGCGCATGAGCAATAATTGCATGACCAATATTGAGCTCGTTAATGCCGTCAATCGCGGCAATTGGTTCAACGTTATGGTAGTGCAAACCGTGTCCCGCATTCACCACTAGGCCTTGCTTCAGGGCAAACTCAGCACCTTTACGAATCAGCTGCAACTGCTCTGCCTGCTCAGCAGGAGTAACTGCATCGGAGTAGTGCCCAGTGTGCAACTCAATGGTAGTCGCACCCACTCGCTTGGCAGCTTTAATTTGCTGCTCATCGGCATCTAAGAAAATCGACACATCACAGCCAACCGCCTGTAAGCGCTCAACTGCAGCGGCAATCCGCGCCTCTTGTGCGACCACATCCAAGCCACCCTCGGTGGTCAACTCTTCGCGGGTTTCCGGTACTAAGCAAATATGCTCTGGACGAATTTCTTCCGCCAGCAATAACATTTCTTCCGTGACACCCATTTCAAAGTTCATCGGTGTTTGCATCACCTCACGCAATAGGCGCACGTCGCGCTCTTGGATATGGCGACGGTCCTCACGCAAATGCACAGTAATCCCATCCGCCCCGGCTTGCTCTGCATCGAGCGCCGCTTTCACTGGATCTGGGTAACGGGTACCGCGCGCTTCACGCACAGTGGCAATGTGGTCAATATTTACACCTAACAAAATACGCTTATTCAAATTCATCACATAGACCCTTTTTGCACTAAGAATAATTCACGGCTCATTAACGGACGCCCACCTAAGTGAGCCGCCAACGCCTGACGCATTAAACGCTTAGCCGTATGTAAAACACTGCTTTGCTGCCAGTCTGCAGCTGACAGCGCTAAAATATCTGCACCTAGAAACACCCCGGGACGCAGTTGTGGAACTGCTTGAAAACCACTTTCAGGCACTAGACGATACAACATTTGTGCCTGCAATGCCTGCCCGCTACTGTCCACTTCAAATGAGAAGCCATAGCCCAACTGCTCCAGCAAACGCCATTCAAAAGTACGCAATAAAGGCTCAAGCGGCAAACCATGGGCCAAGCCCTGCACTGTTAACTGGTAATGCTCAAACAGCAGCGGTTGCGGATCATTCAGCGGCAATAAGCGCACCAGTAACTCATTTAAATACATGGCACAAAATAGCGCTTGCCCCTGCAAGAAATTAAACTCGCCAGCAGGCTCAATACGGCTGATGGTTTTTAACTCGGAACGGCCGCGCAACTCGATGTCCAACACAGAAAACGGTCTAGCCACGCTGCCCAATTTGCCCCGCGCACCACGTAGAACCGCACGCAAGCGTCCTGCAGGAGTGAACACATCCATCAAAGCGCTGGTTTCTTTATAAGGACGGCTGTGCAAAATAAACGCTAAGGACGACTGCATACTTCAGCCTCTAAGCAACACGCGCTCCAGGACAGAGCGCATGTCAAATAGCTATCAATACTCTTGATAACCCAATGAACGCAGGGCGCGCTCATCATCGGACCAGCCGCCTTTCACTTTGACCCACAAATTGAGCATAATTTTTGAGCCAAACATGGTTTCCATATCTTTACGGGCTTCTTGGCCAATACGCTTAATGCGCTCGCCTTTCTCGCCAATAATGATTTTTTTCTGCCCATCGCGCTCAACTAAGATCAGCGCATGGATATGTAAAATACGCCCTTCTTGCTTAAACTCTTCGATCTCTACGGTAATTTGATACGGCAGTTCCGCACCCAATTGACGCATGATTTTCTCACGTACCAACTCTGCCGCTAAGAAGCGACTGGAGCGGTCAGTGATCTGATCTTCTGGGAAAAAGTGCTCACTCTCTGGCAAATAGCCTTCAACTAAGCGCTCAAGGGTGTCTAGGTTGTGGCCGTGCAAGGCCGACATCGGCACAATCTGTGCGTCAGGTAGCTTCTCCGCCAGCCACTCAAGGTGAGCTAACAACTGACTTTTGTCTTCTAATCGGTCAGCTTTATTGACCGCAATAATCACTGGGCAAGTCAGGTATTTAATACGCTCATAAACCATCTCGTCTTCATCGGTCCAGCGCATGCGGTCGACGACAAAAATTGCCACATCAATGTCTTTCAGGGCGGTTAAAGCGCTGCGATTCATAAAGCGATTAAGCGCAGTTTTACCACCAATGTGTAAACCTGGGGTGTCGACATA
>JAAYTE010000264.1 GCA_012518175.1 Gammaproteobacteria bacterium
TGGGCGTGCGGGAGCTCGACAGCCGTTATGTTTATACCGACTTAAAACAGGCACAAACTTTACTGGATTTGCCCGGTGGCATCACGATCTTAGAATTAAAAATTACTGATGTATTCAGCGCCGAATATTGGGCGCAGCGTATTGAGCAACTTACCGGTCTGCATGTGCAAAGTTGGATGGAAAGCAATGGCCAACTGCTTAATGCTTTGCGCTCACAAACCATGACCACACAAATGATTCGAGTGTTTGTCGCCATGTCGGTGATCTTCGGCATTGCCAGTGTGTTGGCCGTCAGTGTGGTGCAGCGCACCCGTGAAATTGGGATTTTGCGCGCCATGGGCAGTTCACAGCAGCAGATTTTGCGCGTGTTTTTATTGCAAGGGGGCTTGCTGGGTTTGGCCGGCTCGCTATTGGGCGTATTGATCGGCTACAGCTTGGTGCAGGTGTTTAATAATCTGGGGGAGCGCTTGTTTTATATTCAGCTGGAGCCTTCGATGCTGATTTCGGCAATAGTCATTGCCACCGCCGCTGGGGTGATCGCCGCCATGGTGCCAGCCCGCCGCGCGGCTAAATATGATCCAGCAGTGGCGATTCGTTATGTCTAAATCAGCCGTACTTGCCCAAGCCGCCGAGCAGCAGGTGGTGTTGCAGCTGGATCTGCTCAATAAAATCTTTAATGCGGGCACGCCATTGCAAAACCATGTTTTGCACGATATTTCATTGCAGGTCAGTCGTGGCGAATTGGTGGCGCTGGTGGGCACTTCTGGTTCTGGCAAAAGCACCTTGCTCAATGTTATGGGTTTGCTGGATGTGTCTTCTTCTGGCGAGTTGCGCATTCAAGGGCATCGGGTGCAAGGCATGACTGAGCAGCAACGCACACAATTGCGCAGTGAATCCATTGGCTTTGTTTTCCAGTTTCACCACCTGATCAGTGCTTTTAGTGTGCTGGATAATGTCTTAATGCCCTTAATGCTGCGCTACGGCAAACCGAGTAAAGAGCAAATAGCTTACGCAGAATACTTACTCAATGAAGTGGGGCTGGCGCAGTTTATGCGGCAATCCACTAACCGATTATCGGGTGGTCAACAGCAGCGGGTGGCGATTGCCCGAGCCTTGGTCACTAAGCCGGCATTGGTCTTGGCCGATGAACCAACCGGTAATCTGGATACACAAACCGCAGACGAAGTGTTTCGGTTATTTGAGCGTTTTAACGTGGAGCATCAATGCGCCATTGTCATTGTTACTCACGATCCAAGGTTAAGCGCGCGCTGCCCACGGACGATTCGTCTCACCGATGGCCGCATTGTGTATGACGGACCATCAGCAGATTTGCCCAGTTTGTTTGTTTAGCCAGCTAGCTTAGAGACAATATCAGGCTTACTTTTTATGAACGTTTTTCGGCAGCTGCACAACCACACTGCCGGAATACATATCCGACCAAGAGCGTTTTTGCGTGTCGAAGAGTATCCATAAAAAACCCAGCCCTGCTGGTAGCCAAGCAAAAATCGCAATCAAAAAGCGCAACAACGCTTGCCAGATATCAATAGCGCTGCCATCGGCATTCTGCACACGCAAGCCCCACA